>JBAVPI010000310.1:0-6357 GCA_049692915.1 Pyrinomonadaceae bacterium | reverse complement strand
CGCCTCGGCCTGCCTCGTCCTCGCCGCCCTCGCCGCGCGTGGCGAGACCGTCATTGACCGCGTCTATCACATTGATCGCGGCTACGAAAAGATCGAGGCCAAGCTCCGTTCGGTCGGCGCGGACATCGTGCGCCTGCGCGACTCCGTCACCGCGCCGCTTTCGCCGGTTGAAGAACAGAGGATGGACGCCGGGGGTCAGGCGTTGGAGGGTTGACGTTTTAACCGACCCCCAACATCCGACCTCCAACATCTGAAAATTTTATGTCTGAACAGGATTGTCTCTTTTGCAAAATCGCGGCGGGCGAGATTAAGGCGGGCGTCGTTTATGAGGACGAGCGGGCCTTGGCATTTCGCGACATCAACCCGCAAGCGCCCGTTCACGTGCTGGTCATCCCGCGCGAGCACGTCGCTTCGCTGAACGACGCGACGCCGCAGAGGGATGAACTCTTCGGCCATCTCATGCGCGTCGCCGCACAGGTCGCCGCCGCCGAAGGCCTCGCCGAAAGCGGCTATCGCACAGTCGCCAACACAGGCGCGGGCGCGGGCCAGTCAGTCTTTCATCTCCACCTGCACGTCATCGGCGGACGCCGCCTCACTTGGCCGCCCGGTTAAGTCAAGTTCGTCTTCAACTTCACCCGCCGCTCCCTCCTGCACCTGCGCACGCTCTTCCTTCAGCAGAGACGTTTCATAACGCACCTGCCCGACGAGAGTATCGGCGACCGCTTTGGCGAAGCCGAGGATGGCTGGGCCGAGGACGATGCCGGGGATGCCGAAGGCGAAAACGCCGGAGACGAGCGCGAGCAGCATCCAGTAAAAGTTGAACGTCTTCGCCCCGCGCGCCGCGAGTTTGGGCCGCAGCAGCAAAGACGAGCAGATCGTCATCGCGACGCCGATGAGCAGATAAGCGAGCGCCGCACGCGGCCTGTGTTGGAAGACGAGCAGGTAGATGCCGATGGGGATATAGACGGCCCACTCGCCGAGCAGCGGGAAGAAGCCGACGAGGAACGTCACCAGCCCCAGCACGACCGCGAGCGGTACGCCGAAGGCGAGATTCATCAAGACGATGGCGATGCCCTTGAGCGACTGGTCAATCATCACGGCCATCAACGCCCCGCGCAACGCTCCGCCGACGTTCTCGCACAGCTTTTCGTAGAGCGGCAGAAACTCGCCGGGGATACGCACCTTGACATAGTTGGCGAGCCGCGCGCGCTCCGTGATGACGTAGAACATCGTGAAGAAGAAGACGGTCGTCGAAGCGAGCAGCAGCGCCATCTGTTTGCGCAGACCCTGAATCGCATCGCCCGAACGCATCACGGCCTCGCCGAAGGCAGTCTCCAGCCCGGCGCGCGTCCGCTCGACCGCCACGTATTCGGAGAGCGAGCGGCTGATGGCCGCGATGATCTGCTCGTGCTTCTCGAACACCAGATTGGAGTAGCCGGACAACTCCGACCAGCCGTAGGCGACGAGGACGACGAGCGGCACGACGATCAACCCCATCGTGATGAGAGCGCTGCCGGCGCGCGCTTTCAACCTGCGCTCCAGCCACATTTGCACCGGCAAAAGGTACGCGCCCGCCACCACGCCGAGCAGCAGCGCGACCAGCACCTGCCCGACGAGCCAGAAAAAAAGGAACAACGCGAGCAGCGTCGCCGCGCCGTAGATGATCGCGCGGCGCGCGTCGGCCACCGTCAACTCGCTCAAACGTCTCGATTCATGATCCTGCATCATCGTAGAGTTAGGCGGACTATAACATGCCGTGTGTGGCTAAATTCTGGCGCGGCGTGTGCCTTTCGGTTGCGCTTCTGGACTCTTTGAAACATCTTGACAACTTCCAGCCGCCGACGAGTCAACCTCTTCGAGGTCAAATGTTCGGGCCGTCGCATGTGACCGCCGTCGCGCACACTCTCCGGCGCTTCGCGCACGCTCGAACCGCTCCACACCCTCGCCGTGTGAGAGCCGCCCGACCCTGACACCCTGCTGCGGATTTGTCCCCGCGCGTGAAGACGGTTAAACTCTCCGTTTCGATTTCGAGGCATATTCTTGGCAGAGGAACTATGAGCACTAAGACAGAGATGAGCAAGACTTTTTTCGAGACATTCCTGCACGCGCACGACGAAGACGCGTGGGCGAGTGCGCTGGTCGAGTTGCTGCCCTCCATCCATGAGGTGGACAGGACGGCGACGCAAATCTGGTTTCGTTTCTTCCCGCTCGCGCTCTGGCGCGTTTTCGAGGAGTCGGACGATCCGGCAAAGCTGGCGCAAGAGTTGTTAATGCAGGGCGACTACCGTTTGGAAAATCAAATTGATTCCTCGCACGCGTTTCTCTACGGTCATCGCTTCTGGCCTGAAGCGAAGCGTGCCGTCGTCGCGCTCGCGGAAGCGGGCGAGCCGCGCGCAGGCTCGACGCTCTTATCGTCCATTCGCGAGGCGGCGGGACAGGTCGCGACGGAGCGCAAAATTGAAGAGTCGCTCGCGCTCGGCATCACGGCGGTCGCGTTGATGACGTTGCAGCAGACGGGACTCGCGGAGTTTAAGAGGACGCCGGGCGCGGTCGTGCTCGACGACAAGCACGTGAGAAAGTCGCCCGCGCAGATTCTCAAAGAGCGTGCGAAGGATGACAGTCAGGGTCTCTTCGGTTTCCTGCGGACGAACGACAAACTCTGGACGGTCGTGTGGGACGAGAACAAAAACGACCGGCGCTTTCAACTCGTCAACATGCAGGAGATCGCTTCCGGCGCGGCCACGGACAAACGTGATTGGAGTCAGGCAGACCCGCGCTGCACCGTCGAAGAGGGGCCGATTCCCGTGCAATGCCGCTCCGCTTCGTGCGGCACGTGCTGGGTCGGCGTGCTCGGCGGCGCGGAGAAACTGACGCCCGTCGCCACGCGCGAAAAAAGGATGATGCCGCAGATGGGCTACATCGAGACGGACGATGCGCAGCCCGTCATACGCCTTTCGTGTCAGGCGCAGGGGGGCGGCGCTGTCTCAATCGTCATCCCGCCGTGGAACGGTTTCTTCGGCAAGTATCTGAAGAAGCTGAAAGAGTCGGGAAGCACGGACGCCGCCGTCGAAAATCAAGCGGAGATCGAGGCTTAGTCAGACTCAAACTTTACCTTCGAGCTTTCGATGATGGCGAAGACAAAAACAGAAGAGGGGGGTGGACAGGGGCCGCCGCAACTGAGACGTGATGCGCAGGGGCGCGTCGAGCCGTCTTCGCTTGCCGACCTCATCGCGTGGTTCCTTCAATACGATCCGCGCGTCGCGGTGATTAACTATCCTGCGGTCGAGGCGCTCTTTCAGTGGAAGCAGCGGCAGACGCTCGACGAGCACCCCGATGCCTACGCCTTCGACCGCGCCGAAGACCGTCTCGCCGTCGGCATCGCGGGGGCGCTCGCCGAAAACGGCACGAAGCGAGAACTGCACGACTGGATTACGGATTTGCTCGGCGCGCTCGACGACGCGACCAAGACCAACGAGGCGATTGCCGCCGCTTACGGTCTTCATCCAACGGAAGAAATTTCCGCGCTCGACGAGGCCGCGAAAATTCCGGCCTCGCGCGAGCGCGACATCTACCTGAATTGCTGCTGGCTCGAAACGCTCTGCACCGCGGAGATACGCGTGCTCGGTTGGGCTTACCGGCAACTCTACGGCGAACAGTTCTCCCCGCAGTCTTGATCTTCCCCGTGCGGGTTGAGGCCCGGTGATTTTCAGCGACGAGTCTGGTATCTTGTCGGCGGCAAAATTTTCAACACCAATAATTTCAGACGCGACGCGTCGCCGCGGAAAACTTACACGGCGCTGCCGAGGTATCAATCATGGCTAACGAACCGACTAATCACACCAATAACTCGCAGACCATCGTCGTTGACGCCGACGCCTTCGACTTTTCGACGCTCGAACAGCAGAACGGCAACGCCAGCGTGATCCGCTTTCGCGTCGAGAATCCGGACGTGCGCGCAGGCGATGTGCTGCTCGTCCTGTCAGGAAGCGACATCCACTTTCACGGGATGATCGGCATGATCGAGGACGGCTTCGGCGTTGCCACAGACCGACGCGGCTCGCTGCTCCCCGCCACCGTGCAGTAGTCGTGTGCGCGCCGTGCCGATGCGAGAGCGACCGGGGGCAGAAACCGTCGGCGCTTGTCTCAAAATCAAAGCGCGCTCGTCTCAAGATCAAAGCGGATGTGCGCTCCGCCTCGCTATTGACTTTTACGCCGGATGCCATTAGGCTTCACCCGCTTCATTAGTTGATTGACGATTCCCGACGCATCGTCACTTGCCCGACGACCTCACGAGAAAAGTCTTTGACGAATGACGCAACGGCTGTTCTTGAGCAGTTCCGACCTTTTAATTCCTGTAGAGTTTGTTTTCGCTTCGAGTGGCAATGAGCCGAAAGGCACTTGTCCGTGAAGCGTCGTGTGGCCGTACTTTTTGGCGGCGGCCCACATCTCGCACGGCTCTTCGGCGTACGCTGCCGGGGCGTGATGCGAGAAGTTCGGCGGATGATTCCCTCGTAAACATCTCCCGAAAAACGTCCGTCTCCTAATCCGCACGCGCTCGCACAGGAATCCGGCAGTCGAAACTTTCCAGAGCCTACCCGTTACCATTCAGGGCGACTAAATCTCAGGCGTGCCGTTCAGCGCATGCCACGACTTCCACAGTCCGACTTTCCTCTTGGATGCCGGGAACGGCTCCAAGTCGCTCAGGAGACACCCGATGAAACTCCTAAAGATTTTCCTCCTAACACTTTTCGTCTCCGCACTAGCGTTCACGACCTCCTCTCGCTTCACGGCGCAGAGTCAGGCCCCCGCGGAGGCCGCAGCCGGTTTTGACAACAAACCCGTCCCCGGATTTTTCCCCGGCACGACGGCGCAGCAGCAGGCCGCCTTTGACGCCGTTCGCTTGGTCTTTGAAGAACGAGACGACATCGGCAAGGGACTCGGCCCCACTTACAACGCGCAGTCCTGCGCCGAGTGTCACCAGAACCCCGTGACGGGCGGCATCAGCCAGATCACGGAGTTCCGCGTCGGACACACGGACGCCAACGGCAACTTCGTTGACCCTCCGGGCGGCTCGCTCATCAATGACCGCGCCACCGACGCCGCGATTCAGGAACGGCGCGCAGGCACTGAACTGATTGCCACTTTCCGCACCTCTCTGAACGTGCTCGGCGACGGCTTCGTCGAAGCCATCAACAGCAACACGCTGGCGTCAATCGCAAACGCGCAGCCCGGCCAGAGCGGCGGCCAGATCGGCGGCCAGATCATTCAAGTCCCGGTGGCCGAAGCCCCCGGCAACCTCCGCGTCGGACGTTTCGGCTGGAAGAATCAACAGTCCAGCCTGCTCTCGTTCGCGTCGGACGCTTATCTCAACGAGCAGGGCATCACGAACCGGCTCAACCTGACGGAGAACACTTCGCTCGGCAGGTTCGTCGGCTTCGGATCGGGGTTCGACCCCGTCGCCGACAACACGCCCTGCGCCAACATCCCGAACACAATCTGCGGCGAAGACCCGGACGACGACATCAGCGAGTTCGCAGAGTTCATGCGCGCCAGCAAAGCGCCGCCGCGTGACACGGCAGTCGCCAACAGCGCCGACGGCGTGGCAGGCTCGCAACTCTTCGATCAGGTCGGTTGCAACATCTGTCATGTGCGCAACATCACGACCTCTCCCGCGGGCACGGTCATCAACGGCGGAGCATTTACCGTCCCCGCCGCGCTCGGCAACAAGGTCATTCACCCGTTCGGCGACTTCCTGCTGCACAACGTCGGCACGGGCGACGGCATCGTGCAGAACGGAGGCCAGTCCACGGCCAACCGAATGCGCACACCGCCGCTCTGGGGCATGCGCACGCGCGACCGCCTGATGCACGACGGCGAGTCAACCCTGCGCAACGATGCCATCCTCCGCCATGCGGGCGAGGCCAACGGCGTCATCAACAACTATCGCTCGCTCAACAACACGCAGAAGAATCAACTCATCTCCTTCCTCAATTCGCTCTAAGCGAAGCGAGTCCGAAGGTTTTCACAACACGCGGGCCGGCTGCCCTTGGGCCGGCCCTTCGTGACGAAGACGGGGCACGCGCTTCCGCTCTCTGCCCGCGCACTCCGATTCATCCTGTAAACTCCGCGTGAGACAATCTCTTCATCACTCCGCATGCGTATGAATAAACTGATGCGCACGATTATTTTCGTCCTTCTTCTAACTCCGGCGATCCTTATTTCGAGCGCCTGTTCCGGCTCCGAATCAGCGCCGCGCGAAACAACCGTCCAGCCGCCGAACCCGGACGCGCGCCCGGCAAACTCACCGCCCGCCGACAATCCGGATGCGTTGAGCGCAAACCTCGCGCCGTCAAACAC
>JBAVPI010000309.1:0-6840 GCA_049692915.1 Pyrinomonadaceae bacterium | reverse complement strand
GGCCTGCGAGGAGCGCCCCGCCCGTTTCGAGTTCGCCGGTTTCCCCGTCCGCGGCCTGCCAGTTCAAACTGCCTTCGAGCAAGAGGAGCACGCCGTAGTCGGGCCGCGCCTCGCTCGTCCAATGCAGGGACGGCCCGCTCCTGTAGCGCAGCGTGAAGTGCGGCGGGCGCGTGAAAATTTTATCCGTGACAGGCCCGGCAGCGTTCATCCGCTCGCATCCTGTCGCCGTAAAGCGTCGAGCGCAGCGCGCAACGCCGCGGGCCGGTTGGTGATGACGGCGCGCAGTTCATACTTGCGCGCACGCGCCAGCCATGATGGAGCGTCAACAGTCCACACCATCGTTTTCATCCCGCGCTCGCTCGCGGCTGAGACGACCGCGCGATTGAGCAGCGTGTAGTGCAAAGAGATTTCATCAGCGCCGCACGCGACGGCCTGCGTGATGATCCGGCGCGCCGTGATGACGGGCCGCGTAAATTTTCGCTCGAAGAGAGCCGCCGTGCGGATGTCCGGCGCGAGACGTTTGACCTCGGCGATGGCTGCATGCGTGAAACTCTTGACGACGACGCTTCCCGTCAATCCGCGCTCGCGGACGATGCGGACGACAGCCGCCGCCAGCGACGCGTGCTCCTTCGCATGCTCACACTTTAATTCAATGTAGATGACGCGCGCGCGCAGCCCGACGAGTTCGAGCGTCGTTTCAAGCGTGGGCACACCTTCGCGTGCGTATGCGTCGAGCGCGGCGGCGGGGAAGCGCCGGTTGAACCATGTGCCGACATCCACGCGCGCCAACTCGTCGGACGTGAACGCGTCCACACGCACGTCGCGCAGCCCCGTGCGCTTAAGCGTCGCATCGTGAATGACGACGGGCACGCCGTCGCGCGCGAGTCTTACGTCGAACTCGATGCCGTCCGCGCTGCAATCGAGTGCGAGTGCAAACGCGGCGTGCGTGTTTTCGGGCGCATCGGCGGACGCGCCTCGATGACCGATGACGAGTAAGCCGGAATCCATGAAGTCGTTAATTGTTCGCGGGCTGTTCATCCGGTTGTGATGTGTTATTACTGGTGGGCGGCGGGGGAGCCTCGAACCACAACGTCGAGATCGGAGGGATGTCAACGAGCGCGGAGTAAGGCCGTTCGTACCACGGCTCCGCCAACGCTTCAAGAGACGCGAATGATGTCGTCCCGTCGCCGCCGTACTGCGCCGCGTCGGTGTCGAGCAGCAGACGATAGACGCCCGCGCGAGGGAGCGCGAGCCTGTAGCCCCGCCGCGTGATGGGTGAGAAGTTGCAGACGCAGACGATGGCACGCCCCGTCGAGGGCGCGACGCGGATGAAGACGAGGACGTTTTCTCGCGCGTCGTCCGAGTCAATCCACTCGAACCCGGCAGGCTCGTGGTCGGCTTCGTAGAGCGCAGGCTCGTTAACGTAGAGATGATTGAGGTCGCGCACGAGCGCCTGCACGCCCCTGTGCTCGGCCTCTTCGAGCAGATGCCAGTCGAGGCTCGCATCGTCAGCCCACTCGCTCCACTGGCCCAACTCGCCGCCCATGAAGAGCAGTTTTTTTCCGGGGTGCGCCCACATGTAAGCGTAGAGCGCGCGCAGGTTGGCGAACTTGTGCTCGCGCGCCCCGAACATTTTATTCAGCAGCGACCCCTTCATATGCACCACTTCGTCGTGCGAGAAGGGGAGGATGAAATTCTCGCTCCACGCATAGACCAGCCCGAATGTCAGGTTGCCGTGAAACTGTCCGCGGTAGAGCGTGTCCTGCTCGAAGTAAGCGAGCGTGTCGTGCATCCAGCCCATATTCCACTTGAAGTCGAAGCCGAGTCCGCCGTCTCGCAAGGGGCGACTCACGAGCGGCCACGACGTTGACTCTTCGGCGATCATCAACACGCCGGGATGCTGCCGGTGAACGACCTCGTTGAGTTCGCGTATGAAGGCCAGCGCTTCGAGATTTTCGCGCCCGCCGTATCTGTTCGGCAGCCAGCTTCCCTCATCGCGGCTGTAGTCGAGGTAGAGCATCGAGGCGACGGCGTCCACGCGCAGCCCGTCAACGTGGCACTCCCTGAGCCAGAAGAGCGCATTGGCGACGAGGAAGTTGCGCACCTCGTTCCGCCCGTAGTTGAAGATGTACGTGCCCCAGTCCGGGTGCTCGCCGAGACGCGGGTCGAGATGCTCATAAAGAGCCGAGCCGTCGAAGCGACCGAGCGCCCACGCGTCCTTCGGAAAGTGCGCGGGCACCCAGTCCATAATCACGCCGATGCCTTGGCGGTGCAGGTAGTCTATAAGAAAACGGAAATCGTCGGGCGTGCCGAAGCGGGCTGTCGGCGCGTAATAGTTCGCCACCTGATAACCCCAAGACCCGCCGTAAGGATGACCCTTGAGCGGCAAAAATTCGACGTGCGTGAAGCCCATCTCAAGACAGTATTCGGCGAGCGCGGGCGCTGTTTCTCGATAGGTAAGCGAGCGGTTGTCTTCTTCGAGCACGCGCCGCCACGAACCCAGATGGACTTCGTAAATCGAGAGCGGAGCGCGCAGGTGATCGCGGCTCGCGCGCTCCTGCATCCACTCGTCGTCGCTGAATTGAAACTGCGGTTCGTAAACGATGGAAGAAGTCGCGGGCGGCACTTCCGTGTAGAGCGCGTAAGGGTCTGTCTTGAGAAAGGGCAGGCTGCCGCGACGCCGTATCTCATATTTGTAGAGCGCGCCCGGTTCGATGTCCGGGATGAACAACTCCCAGATGCCGGACGTGCCGAGCCGACGCATCGGGTGAAGTCTGCCGTCCCAATTATTGAAGCTGCCGACGACGCTGATGCCGTCTGCGCCCGGTGCCCAGACGGCGAACGAGACGCCCTTCAGCGTGCCGAACGTTTGAACGTGCGCGCCGAGCTTGTCATAAAGTCGTTCGTGCCGCCCCTCGTTGAAAAAATGTTCGTCGAAGTTGCCGAGCGTCGGGAGAAAGGCGTAGGCGTCGCGCTGCGTGAAAGTGTTGCCGTCGGGGTAAGTCACGCGCAGGCTGTAGGGAAAAGTCCCCGTGCGGTCTGCGACCAGAAACTCGAAGAGGCCCGCCGAGTGCGTCCTGAACATTTCGCGCGGCGCGTCATCTTCGATCAGCAGTTCGACCCTCTGCGCGTCAGGACGAAAGGCGCGCACAATCACGCCTTGAGGCGTCGGGTGCGCGCCGAGCGCGGCGTGCGGGTCGTGCGTGGCAAGCGAAAGCAGCCGCTCCAACTCATGCGCGGGCAAGGTCGGCTGCCTCAGCACCGTGACGTGCGCGGCGGCCTTTGCCTGTTCGGGCTTCCCCCTACTTTTTCGCTTCGACATAAATCCTTAAATCTCTCCACACGGGCGACGCCGCGCATGCTCGCGCGATGTGAACACCCAGACCGGCAACGTTTTATCCGACAGTTTGAGCCGACGCCGTTTCAGCAGCGGACGCATCATCGTCCGCGGTCAGCGATACCGGCGACGCGAGTGAGTCCGGCGCGATGTCCAGCAGCAATCCAAGCTCCCGGAGTTCGCGATTCAAAGTCAACGTGTCTTCAAGCGCTTCATAAAAAATCTCCTGCGCGCGGGCCAGAAATTGGCGCTGATTGAGACTACGCGCGAGCCTGACCCACGAGACGGCGACCTCGACATTTTCTGAGGTGGGAACGGCGACGGCCACGCCGACGGCCTTCGTCAACAACTCTTCAGCGACGCTCTCAAACATCTTCGACGCACGCACGTCCTCCGGCTGTTGCGGCGCAACCGTATGCGCTTCGACTCGTCCAACCTTCGCGCGTGCCGCCTGATTGACCCCGCGCAGAAAAACGTCCACGCCGTTGCCCAACCGACGCACGTTGCTCTGCGCGCCCGCGAGAATTTCCAGAAACCGTCGGCGCGGCGGCGCGAGGTCGAGCATCTCCATCAACTCGATGGCGCGGCCCGCATACTTGAGGACGAGCGTGCTCTCGATGCCGGAGATGTCGTTGAAGAACCAGCCGCAACTCGTGTACATCGCCATCGCGCATCGTTGAATTTCGAGCAGCGCGACGGCCCGTGCCCGCTCCGGCTCGTCGAGCGTGCGCGCAGCGTGGCGGCTCAGAAATGCTTCCGGCGAGGCTTCCCGTTCAACCAGCAGTTCGACGTAAGCGTCGCGCGTCGCCCAAGGGTCGCGCAGCAACTCGCCGCCCGCCGACTCGAACTTGAGCGCCGCGTCATCGCGCAGAAAATCGAGCGCGGCACGCACCGGCTCTCGCCATTTCTGATTCCAGCCCGCTGGCGCTCCGGCGTGACAGCCGCAGTCGCGACTCCAGCGGCCAAGCCCGTGCGCGCAACTCCATGCCGTGCCTCTTCCGTCCGCGCCGCGCTTGATTTCCACTTCCACCGTCGGCGCGTGGCTCGCAAGAAACTCGCCGTAGTTCGTCACCTGAAAACCGCGCGCGGGCGCTTCACGTTCGAGCGCGTAGGCGAGGCACAGTTCGCCGAATCGATAATGATGTCCGTAGGACTCGCCGTCGGTCGCGACGCTGACGAGGGCGGCATCCGACCGGGCGGCGCGCTCGAAGCGGTCAATCATTTTCTGACTTGACGAGAGCAGCCCGTCAAACGCGATGGCGTTCGAGATGCCCCCGTCATAGAAGAAGACGGCGAGCGACCGACCGGAATTGTCCGGGTGCAGGAACTTGTAAGGCAAGCTCGTGTCAACATCGCCGTCCGCGACATTTCGCCACGCTTCGTCGCCGCTCGCGCGCACGCGCTCCCCTTGAAACGGCGAGAGGATAACGTACTGCAAGCCTTCGTCAATCAGCGTCGCGAGCGTCGGCGCGTCGCACGCCGTCTCCGGCAGCCAGAGCGACTCCGGTTCGCGCCCGAAGCGATGACGAAAGTCCGCGACTCCCCAACGCACCTGCGTGCGGCGGTCGCGCTCGTTGCAGAGCGGGAGGATGGCGTGGTGATACCCCTGCGCGATGGCGTTGCCGTGTCCGCCGCGCCGCGCCGCGCTTTCACGGTCGGCGGCGAGGACGCGCGCGTAAGTGTCGGGGTGATGCCTCTCAAGCCAGTGCAGCAGCGTCGGGCCGAAGTTGAAGTTGAGATGCTTGTAATTATTGACGATGCGCTCGACGCGCCCGCGCGAGTCGTAGATACGCGTGTGTGCGTTGGCGCGGTAACACTCAAAGTGTATGCGCTCGTTCCAATCGTGAAAGGGCGCGGCAGACGGTTCACGCTCGACCTCGCCCGTCCGAGGGTTCTCGCGCGGAGGTTGATAAAAATGGCCGTGGACGACCAGCGCCGTCGTCATCAATCATCGCTCCGTGAATAAAGTTTGAAAGCGACGATTAGATTAATGCGAGACGACCTTGATTGTCACCCGAAGAAGTTATCACCGTGAAAAGTGGCGGAAAGAGAGATACGCGGCGGCAGCTTTTTAAACCGGAAAGCGGAACTGTGCAGAAAAGGCGGAGCGTTATTCGTTAACGGGCCGCCGCCGTGTTGATGCTTTTGAGCGAGATGTCGAGCGTGCCCATGTTGTTGGACATACGCGCGCGCAGGGGGATGCGGCGTGCGTCATCCGTCACCCAGAGCGACATTTTTCCGTCGCCTGCGACGGGGCGATTCTGCCCGAACAGTCCGATGTCCAGACGGACGACCGACACTTTCCCGACGACGCTTTTCATCTTCTTCCTTTCGGCGAAGACCTGCGTCGGGACGTGATAGACCTGCGCCGAGTCGCTGACGATGAGATCGAGCGTGCGGCCCGGTTCGAGGTTTTGCGTGCGGAGAAAATAGAGCGCGGAGATGATGTCGAACATCGCGCCGCCGAGCGGAGCGGTGACGACGCGGGGCGGCTCGCCCGTATTGTTCGGGTCGCGCTCCGTCCATTCGATCTTATTGGCGGCGCGGTCGAAGACGGCCTCGCTCTGACGGATGCGCTTGCCCTGCTCGTCCGTCTTCGTCGTGCGCATCACGGCGAAGGAGTCGGAGGCGACGGTTGATTCGGCGTGAAAGCGAAAGTTGATGCCGAAGAGTTTGCGAAACCAGCCCTTCGATTCGATATCGCCCGTGAAGACGAGCGGGGCGGCGAGGGCTTTCGTTTCGCCTTCCGCCGCAGGGACGCTTGCGAGCAACTCCACCTTGCGGCCCGCCGTAAATTTCAACTCCGCGATCTTGATGCCGCGCAAAAGTAGTTTCGAGAACTCGCCCTCAAAGACGAGTTGTTCGGTCGGCTCGAAAGGCAGTCCCGCCGTCGCTTCCGCGCCCGCGTGTGTATGCTCTTTAGGCACGTCGGAGGCCAGTGCGACTGTAGAAAATACAAGCCCGCAGACGAGCAGCAGAGCGAGTGTCGTCAGGAATCTTCGAGGCGGCATCATAAAACCTGCCTTTTTTTAACTTACTTGAACTTACTTGATTAGATCGGCGAGAACCGCCTTCAACGCCAGCACGCCCCATGCCACAAGCAGGCCGAGCGCCGCGCGATATTCGCGGTAACGCATGTAGAGACCGGCATCGAAGCGCGCGCCTGCGTTTTCCTGTGTCCTGTAGGGCGTCAAACGTGGGAAGAGAAGCGGGACGGCTCGCGCGTAAGCTTCGTAGGCGTCGCCGAACAGTTCCGCCAGAGTCTTGGCTTCGACGCGCATCACCGGCAAATAGATGCCAAGGAAAAGCGCCGCGAAAATTCCGCCGAGCAACGCAAACAGCAGGACGCTCGAAGACGCGGCTATCGTGAAGCCAATGCCGAGGACGAAGCTTCCGAGATAGAGCGGGTTGCGCGTGTGCGCGTAGGGGCCGGAGGTGGCGAGTTGCGCGTTCTTGCGAATGTGACCGGCTGACCATGCGCGGATGGCGAGGCCGAGCAGGGC
>JBAVPI010000308.1:0-7556 GCA_049692915.1 Pyrinomonadaceae bacterium | reverse complement strand
AGCGTGTCTGCACGCCCTGTTCGACCTCGCATAAATTACCTAATGCGTCATAAGTGTAAGAGGTAGGCTGGACGGGCGCACTCGTCGTTCCGAGACTACCGGAGGCGTTCGGCTCGTCCACCCGTGTCAGCCGTCCCAACGCGTCCGTCCGGCTGCGCCGTACTTTGCCTGCCTGATCCGTCACCGTCACCGAGTTGCCACTATAAGCGGTTGTCACGACGGCGTTGTCGGGCTTAGTCGTAACGCTCGTCGCTCGACCAAGTGAATCGTATGCGCTCTCCGTCCACTTGCCACTCGAAAACATCGTCGCGCCGCTGCCCGTCGAACGGTATGGGAGCGATGCCCGCTCGACTCTGCCCAGCGCGTCGTACTCCGTATCTGTCGTCAGCCACGGCTTCGTCGTCTCATAGTTCTCGTACTTGAAAGACCGATATGCACGTCCAAGCCCATCGAAGTATCCGTAAGCATCCTCAATGACGCCGGCGGTGTTCTGCTTCGTCTGCGTATGCACGTAATCGCCCGCCGTGTTGTGGTCGTAGGCGTAGCTTGTCCAGCCTCCATCGGGGCGGTTGATTTTCGTCAGGCGGTCGAGCACATCATTGTGCTCCAAAGTGGTCGTCCGACCGTTGGCGTCGGTCGTGGATGACAGCAGGCCGGTCGAGAAGTCATAGACGTTTGTCGTGACAAGCGCGGTCGTCGAGCCGTATATCCCCGTCGGATCGGGTACGGGAGAGGTCATCGTCTTCGGCAAGGCGTAGGTGTGGCGCGAGTTGTTTGCGTCAGAATACGAGTCTGTGTAATCAATTTCCGTGAGATTGCCTTTGGCATCCCACGCACTCCTCACATTTCCCAGTTGGTCATATTGTGCATGCGTCTCCAGCCACGAGTTTGTCGTATTAACCCAACTCCTCGTGGTCGTCGCCTGCCCGCGCGCGGTCGTCACAGGATCACTCCATCCCGGAACGGTGATGCCGGAGTAAGGAATAGGCGCGTATCCCCCTCCTTCGTCGTACTTGGTTTCGCTCTTCGCGACGAGCGTCTCCGCACCGCTTGAAGTATTGACTGAATAGACTTGCTGCGCGCTTGGTAGGCCACGCAGGTGAGGGCCGCCCGGTCTAGTGTAATCTATGCTGTTGTTGACGGTCAGATAGTCAGTATGAATGTGACGGGTGGGATAAAGGGGCGCTGCGCCCGCGCCGAAGTCATATTCCCGCACGTCAGTCTGATTGTTGTAGAGGTCGTAGGCGAACGTCTGCTTTGTGACCTGATTGGTGTCGGAGAGAGTTGTCACCGTCTGCGTCACCTGCGGATCGTTCGGCCTGGCCGTATCGTCAGTCTCGGCCTGCGTAGGCCAGTTGTTATCACCCACCGGCTGCTGCCAAGTCTGCTCCACAACCCGACGCAGCACCGCCGTGCCGTTCTGAATGTCGTAAACTTCCGTCTTCCATTCCCGCCCGGTCTTCCACGGCTCGTAGTCGGTCGGCAGTCGGCGACCATCCACCTTGGCGCTGCCGTAATAGTAGTGCCGCTCGCTCGTCAGCCGCGTGCTGCCTTCCCAATTCTCGACCACTGCGTAGCCGACGTTAGTGCCGTTCTCCTCCGGCTTGCTGATGGTCATCCGACTCGCAGCCACTGACCCGCCCGGCAGCACTCGACGCTCGATAACGCGCCTGTAGACTTGCGTCTGAGAAGTGCCCGGCCCTACCGATGCGTACAGGCCCGGCGAGTTCGCGGCCAGACCGCCGTCCCAGTCGTACTCGAATGCCCCGCCCGTCGGCAACTCCACACGTGCCAGCTCGCCGTAGGAGTTGTACTTGAAGCTGTATGTCCTTCCATCCGGCAGCTCGACAGAGGTGACAACCGGCGGTTGGAAATACCCGCTGGTGCTCGCCCCATTAAGCGGGAACAGATCATGAAAGCTCTGAAGCGCTTGGTCGGAGCGGAGCGCCGTGTTCATCCCGGCGTGCCAGACACGGACTGTCCGTGTCTGATTGCCGAAGCCTTTGTATGTGATCGTGTCGCTGTAGGGGGAGGTTGATGAGTATGTCCCGTAGCTGATGTCGATGTCGCGACCCAGCGAATCGGTAATTTTCGTTACTTTGGTGCTGCTGTATTCGTAGGTGAGCGCGTTACCGTTACGATCCCGGCTCCACATCACCAGCCCGTTCTCGATGCGGTAGCGCGTGCCGTCGCGCATCATCAGGTAGCCCGACGGG
Source organism: Pyrinomonadaceae bacterium (assembly GCA_049692915.1). GTDB lineage: Bacteria > Acidobacteriota > Blastocatellia > Pyrinomonadales > Pyrinomonadaceae > JAIVJG01. The sequence continues at coordinate 5,340 of JBAVPI010000308.1, read as the reverse complement.
TAGATCTGCCCGGGCGCGCCTGCGTACCCGTCGAAGAGTTCTACGTCAGAGATAAAGGTGGCCGATGAGCCGTCGGCGGTGATGAACTCGGTTCCGCGTGATGTGGCCTCGGGCGTCTCGCACTGTGTGTAGTCGGTGTGCCCGGGCGAGCCGCCATTGAGTGTGTCGCGTAGTTCATACTCTGTGCCATCCGAACCGATGAATGTCAGGCGCAGCAAGCTGTTGTCGGAAGAGACCGCGGAGCAGCCCAGAGAAGCCCCGTTGGCAAGTCGCCCGACGAGCACGCCCGGCCCGTAGCCCACCTGTAGCCCTTCCCAACCGACCGGTTCCGGCCAAGTGGTAGCCGGCCCGGAAACAGACTTGATCGTTCGCCATTTCTGCTCGATCTTGAGGGACACGCCTCCGTGTGCCGTCCCGCGCCCTCCGATCCCCAAGAGCGGCAGGTTAAAGTTGAGGTTGCCGTTAAAGAAGTTGACGTTGTCAAAGCCGCTCAGTTGGTATGAACCGGCGGGCGCACCCGGCTCCATCCCTTTTGGCGTCGAGCCGTCGGTGGCGCTCGTGCCGCTCTGGGCAGAGGCAACAGCAGCCAGTGTGAAGAGAAGCAGACAGGCGAGCACGAGGCGCGTAAGTGTAGGCCGGCGATGAAGCCGAATAAGGGCAGTCGTCTTAATCATGAGATTCCTTCGGGGCATGAGTTCTAAATAAGTGTGGCCAGTAAAAAAATTCTGCTCCGGGTTTGATACGAACGCGTGTCAGCCGGTTATTGAGTCAGCGTAATGTGGCAAGTCCATCCGGGATGGCCGCTTGAAGAATACTTGAATAATGTGATGGAACAAGAGCATAGTTTGATCAAGAAGAAAGTGCGAGCGTGACAATGCTTCAAGAGCTTCGATACAGCAGAGCGAACTCTGGAAGGCATTGAGGCGGTGAACATGATAGGCAAAGGTCAAGTCAAAAGGTTAGCCGGAAGAAATGCACAAGGTGAGGTGTATGGTTCAACTGCGCGGCTTAACTGAAGGCGTAGGACTCGGCATAGGTGGTTTATCCATTTTAGAACCGAGAATCGCCTGTGCAATTTCCATCATGCAGACACCACGCACGGCGGGCACATTCAGTTTAGCGGCAACTATGACGGAGCTTTCAAAGTCAGCAAGCGCCAGCGGCCTCACGGCATCCTTGAATCCATATCCGCTGCGGATGACAGGCAGCAACGACTGTGCCGAGAAGCCATCCAGACCGGCTAGACGCGGTGCACTGTTGTCGGCGGGGTCAAATGAATCCAGTTTGTTGATGGCCGCGACGACCCCGTTGAAGGCTTCGAGCGCGCGCATGGAATCAATCGGCGCAAAGGCGGCGACGAGACCGAGCCTAACGCGTAACGCCTCGCCCGGAAGATCATCTCGCTTCAACAACTTCTCCGCATCAGAGAGAAGGTTAAGGGCGCGGAGTTTGCGGTTGACAGACTGCATCTCATTCTTAATTGAGCGATCCGCACCCATCCGTTGTGCCACCGTGATAAGCACTATCGCATGTTGTACCGGCTTAACTTCTGCCGCCATGTCAATGGCCTCATCGAATAGCCCTTTCTCCAGCGCGAGCAGCGCAGCTCGGTAGACGAGGAATGAGACGACCTGCTCGTGCAACTCGGCTTCGTCGATCTTGGCGGCAATTTCTCGACCGCGCTCTAGTTCTTCCGGCGTCGTCGCCAGTGCCGCCTGAACGTAAGCCAGCTTACGCGCGATTGCGTCGGTCTCTTCCCCAGCAGCTTCTTCCAAGCCATCCACGTAGAGCTTGTGGAGTTCCTTTTCGTCTGCTCCGGCTGCGCGACCCGACTGCAATTTCTCACGAACAGTTGAGGGCAACCTGTTATCTGCCCTTGCCGGCGCGAGGTCAGGAATCACCTGCGCCATGCGTTGCTCGACCGGCATCCACAGTTCAGGCGCATAGAGCTTGAATCCGCTCGCCAGCGATCCGGCCAGCGTGACAAACTCCTGAGCGGACTGAGAAGGATTCGCGGTTGACGAAGGCGCGGGCATCGAAAGCAGGACTTGCTGCATGATGCTGAGAAAGCGCCGGGTTCGTGCAGGGTCGGCTTCGGCGGGTGTCTTCTGAGAAACAGGCGTCTGCGTCCCAACGGCCATCGCCATTGTGTTGCCGCTGCCAGCGCCAAAGATGCGGCCCGGTGTAAAGAGGTAGGAGGCTATGACCTGCCCTTCGCTCGGATGCCCGAATCCGGTTGCGAGGCGAATGAGCGCCGCATCGAGCACGCGATTAGCGGCGGCCTCGTCACGTCCCCGCAACGCAAGCAAAAGGCTCTGGAGTTGAAAGGATATGCCATCGGCGAGGCTTCGCTCGGCGAGGCTGGCGGCTACTGCCGGATTGCTCTCGACCGTTGCCAGAGCCATGTTGAGCAACTGTTCAGCGCGAGCAGTACGGTCATCGAAGATGCCCCTGCGTGAATCATGACGAGATTGCTCTTTTTCATCTGTGAGTTGCTCAAGAAGGTGGTCGGCAAACTGCTTGTCGCGTCGTCCGGCTACCGCTAACACTGTGGCCCGCGCGCTCGCCTGCGGTGAATTACTCCGGTAGCGGCGGGTCGCCTCGTCAGCGTTTTCGCCGGTCACATCATTCGCCAATTCCCACGCTCGTGTGAGCCACGCGCGTGAGCGGTCGGGTCTGTCATTCCACAGCAGATCAGCCGCCTGAGAGAGGACGCGCACGGCTGCTTGCCGGTCATCCCATTTAGGTGCTTCATCAGCCGTCGAAGCGGCGAGGTCGCGCGCTCGCGCTCGCAACGAAAACTCAAGCCACTCATTGCCTTGCGCGGTAACTTTTGCCTGACTGGGTTTCCGGCTGCTCGGCTTGGCCTTCTCTTGCGCGAATGAATGCGTGCTGGATGACGTAAGCAGCATGAGCAACAATGAAGTTTTCAGGATGGTGCTAAATTTCATGGTTACTATATCGCCTTGTTACTAATTCTCTTTTGAGACTTTACAAAACTCGACCACTTGTTCAGGGAGACGGAATCCGGCTCTTTTTCACACCCTGCCGTTGCCCGGCGGCCCACGGCGGGACATCGGTCGTGAACCATCGAAGCTTTCCCTCAGGCGTAATATCCATTCGCACGCTGGAGATGCCGTCACGGTAAAAGCGTGGCCCCCAGACGGGAGTAACCTTCTTAACTACATCAATGCCAAGCTTCGCGTCGTGAATCCGCACTGTGGCGTCGAGCCAGACAATCTGCGGCCGTTGCCCCGCGTTGTTCAACCGCTCAAGGAGGTCGCCCTTAACGGGTATCAAGATTTGGAAGCGGCGATTAGCGGAGTTTGAGAGATTCCGACGGGCGAAAGATTGCCTACTCAACAGCATCCCCAACGTGGCTTGCTCGGAGGGGTTTTCTCCGTTCACAGACCATTGATTAAAATTCTGCTGGTCGGCGATGCGCCACTGGTATGTGACTTCCCACGCACTGCCTGCGGTATCACGGCCCGGAAGGTCTTGCAATTCAAGGAGTAGTGTGACTTGCTTGGGAGTCGAAGATGATTTGTCAGTCTCCTGTAAATCACCGGCTTGCAAGGTAGGCGTCATCGCCAGTAGCAGAATGAAAGCAAAGAGCTTTGAATAGAGATGTCTCATGCAGTCTCACCTGATATCAAGTTGCTGGCGTAGCTCCGCTTCGTCCTGCGTCGCGCCACGCCAAATCTTAGTGATCACACCATCTTTAACGAGATACTTGGAGGGGAAGTAGTGAATGTCAAGCGACCTTGCGAGTTGAGCGCCCATGTCGACGAGCACGGGAAACTTCAAATCGAACTCTTTGACGAAAGTCTCAATCTGCGCTGGTCTTTCAATGCCGACTCCGTAGACGCGCAAGTCTGACGGAGCGTCGTGATTGAGACGAGTAACCACGTCTAAGTCTTTAATGCAAGCTTCGCAACTTGTCGTCAAGAAGACCAGCAGCACGCGACCATGACGCAGTTCATCTGGCGATAGCTCCTGTTGACTAAGATCAGCGAGGCGGTAAGCGGGCAGCGGTTGCCCGGAAGTTGAAGTAGCTTCCACAGGCGGCCTGTTCTTTGAGGAGCCTGCGGTTGGCTGTTGAGTGGCCGGTCTTGTGGTAAAGAACCATGCGGCTCCAGCGAGAATCAACAGCGCGCCGAGAGCAGCAGGAAGGATGGGAACTCGATTGCGAAACATAATTCGGTGTTCATGGGTGGCCCGGTGAACATACCGGAGGTGTAGCGGATATTCACCGAGCTATCCATTGGCTGCGTCAAGTAGCCGTCTGTGGCTCGTTCGTCAAACGAATGGCCGTGCCTTAAATCCTTGGCTATTGAGATTCAACATGGTCGCAGTCATACGCACAAAACTCGGAACTTTCAGCTATTAAGTAGCAGATATACATTCCCTTTCCTTCGGGAATGATGAGTACCCCGGAGCATTGAGCTAATGCGGTGATGGGAGCGGCTATGAGGATGGCACCGATAACGAATGAAGCGAGAGTTGATGTGAGCTTGTTCACGGTGAGACTCCTTTAGTTATGAGGAAGTAAGCGAACTGGCAGAGGCCCAAGTGAGCACACTATCGAGCATCAAGAATGCTCACATGGACTCTCATTCCCTGTCTGACTTCTTATGAAGTTCGGGTTATTGATTGGAGTTAGCGTAGCAATCGTAGTAGCAGTAGTACTCGTCTTCACCTGTGTTATAGCAGGTGTACAGCACACCGTCGCCGAGTTGATTGGTGAGCATGGTTCTGGAGCAAGCCAGAACGGTGAGAGGGGCGGCCATCAGGATGGCACCAATGGCAAATGAAGAGAGCATTAGTTTGAGCTTGTTCACGATGGGTCTCCTTAGATTTTGAGGGACGTGTGCCAGCAAGTATATCGAGAGATTGCTTGACAGCGTTTCCTATGGCTGTGAGTTGATGTGATGTTGACGAGACTTTGAGAATTTCGCCAACGCGGATGTATCGTCGAGCGCAGACATAGCAGCTATTAGCCAGATATGTCAATCTATTTATTGCCCTGACCGCTTATCACTTTTGGGGAGAGGTCATCCACTTGAAGATTCTATAGCTAATTGCATTTGCGTGTGACCTGATAACCGCAATGCGAGAACCAACTGAAACAGTCGGCTCTGGCGACAAGGCGCAACGCGGCGATGAGCGCGTCATTCAACCCTCCAGCGGTTCTGGCTTTAGCTGCCCGCACCGCTGTTTTGATCTTTGACCACATCAACTCGATGGGCGAGAAGTCGGGCGAATAGGGCGCGAGCCACAGCACTTGCGCGCCACATTCTTCGGCGACCAACTCCAGTCGGCTGGCGTGATGCGCCGAGA
>JBAVPI010000307.1:0-6156 GCA_049692915.1 Pyrinomonadaceae bacterium | reverse complement strand
GGAGAAAGGCATCCAATGCCCAGCATCACCCCCCGCCCCAAGCGATTTTTGGAATTTGAGAGCAGTCGGGTGCATGCCGTTGTTAGTCGGCGCGACACATTACAGACTCCGCACGCCCGCCTCTGATACTAACCACAGACGCAGACGCAGCAACTCACAAATCCACGCTGGAACCTTTCTCATTTGCCTCTCCCACCGCTCGGAGTCGGGAACTGCGAGGGCATAGGTGATGAGCGGCGAAGAGTCACGCATTGATAGCACCACCTGCCCGAGAGCAGAATACATCGCCTGCTCTTTCTGCCGCGACGAATCCCCCTCTATCTCGACTACAAAAGTTCCCTCAGACTCCTTCGCCGCGACCAAATCCGCTCGCCCGTAGACCGGATGGGCAACGATCTTTACTCCCTGCGCACGCAGCCAAGCCTCACACTCGGCGGCAATTCCTCTCTTGTCAGGAGATTGCTGGCCCTTCTCGCCGCGCTCCATCGCATCAATATCCATCACCACTTCCCAGCCGTCGGCAAAGGGAAACTTGTGGAAGACCAGCCATCGTTTGACTTCGAGCTGATACATGAGACCCGACACCTCCACGACGCCTAACTACTGTTTATACGGAAACGTTTCCGTATCATACGCTGATTCGGGTGTTATGCGGAATGAACTCCGCATAACATCATTATAGACGTACACGGTTGCGCGGACGCTTTTGATGTCGGTCCGGCGGCGAAAGCCGGAGTTCCCGGTGTCGAGGCCGGGGGCGTCTTGTGGGGTTTGAGATTTCCGGCTCAAAGCCTGCGGGTTGGCGCTCGGAGTGTGGCTGTATTCGCGAGGAGTTGGGCGCAGGCGAGGGCGGGTTCGTGGCCGCCGCCTTCGTCCTCGAAACTCCACCACGCGGAGAGGACGGCCTGCGCCGTCGCCCAGCCGACGACGCGAGCGCGGTCGAAGTTTAATTCCGCGGACAGTTGATCTACGCGACGGGCGAGTGTGCGGGACGGTTGGGGCGCGCGCAGGAGTTGCGGCAGAGGATTGCGCAGGAGCGCGCCGACTTCGTAGGCGGGTTCGCCGATGACGCCCTTCGGGTCAATCGCGAGCCACCCGTCGCGCGCGGCGGCGAGAATGTTGTAGTGGTGCAAGTCGCCGTGCAGGAGGACGGGCGCGTCCGACGAGGCGAGAAGTTCGGCGAAGAGTGTTTCCGCCGTCTCGACCAGACGAGCGGGGAAGGGGCCGGTCGCGCCTTTGAAGTGACGGCGCAGCCTGCTGAACCCTTCGGCCCAACGCGCGACGGTGGGGAAGTCGTGTTTCTCAGGCGCGTTCAGACGAAGCCGTCGCATGACTCCCGCGGCGACGGACGTGGCCCGCTCGTCGTCTTCGAGTTGTGCGAGCATCGTCCCCGGCCTGAGTCGTTCGAGCAACAACGCGCCGCCGTCCGCGTCGGCTTCGAGAAGTCGGACGAAGCCTACGCCGTCGTAGCGTCGCAGGGTTTCGATTTCGTTGAGCAGTTCCGTGTTGGGGAAGCCGACTTTCAACACCGCGTCCGTGCCGTCCGCACGAAGGGCGGGCGCGACGTAGTTGTAAGTCAGCGGCGCGAAAGGCGGGAGCGTTGTCAGCGACCAGCGACGCTCGTAGCCCGCGATGATGTCCGGCAGACGCGCCAGCCACGCGACGCCGTCGGTTTTGTACAGCGCGGTGACGGTGCGGGCGAGTTCCGTGGGAATCGGGCTGTCCACCTTGATTCAAATCACCGGCGCGGCGTCGTCATGCGCGAGCGCCGAGCGCGGGCTTACTTCAACAGGGCACGCGAGCGTGCGACGACATTCTCGACGTTGAAGCCGAGTTCCCTGAGCGCCACGTCGCCGGGCGCGGACGCGCCGAAGCGGTCGAGGCAGATGCAGTCTCCGGCGGGGCCGACGTACCTGTCCCAGCCCATGCGCGCGCCCGCTTCGATGGAGAGGCGCGCGGGGACGTGCGGCGGGATAACGCTCTCGCGGTATTCCGCGTCCTGATCCTCGAAGAGTTCCCAGCACGGCATCGAGACGACGCGCACAGGGATTCCTTCCTCCTGCAACCGCGCGCGCGCGTCGAGCGCGAGCGAGACTTCCGAGCCGGTGGCGAGAAGGACGAGTCGCGGCGTCGCGGGTTCACGCTCGACAAGTTCAGGCGACATCTCTGCGGCGACCGTGCGCGCTCCCGTGTATGTCGCTTCGGCGAGGACGTATGCTCCGCGCCGCGCGCCTTCGGCTGAAGCGTATGCGCCGTCACCGTCGCCGCGTTCGATGAGCGGCACTTTCTGTCTCGTCAGGCAGAGCGCGGTCGGCGCGTGCTGGCGGATGATGGCAGTGCGCCATGCCTCGCGCGTCTCGTGTACGTCGGCGGGGCGAAAGACGTAGAGGTTCGGGATGGCGCGCAGGCCCGCGAGTTGTTCGATGGGCTGGTGCGTCGGGCCGTCTTCGCCGAGTCCGACGGAATCGTGCGTGAAGATATAGACGACCTGCACGTGCGAGAGCGCGGCGAGACGAATCGCGGGCTTCATGTAGTCGGAAAAGCACATGAACGTGCCGCCATAGGGAATCAGTCCGCCGTTCAAACTCATCCCTGTGAGCGCCGCGCCCATCGCGTGCTCGCGGACGCCGAAGTGGATGATGCGCCCTTCGTAAGAGCCGGGTTGAAGACTGCCGCCGTCCTTGATGTCCGTGTTGTTCGACGGGCCGAGGTCTGCCGAGCCGCCGATGAGGGTCGGCATGAAAGGCGCGAGAGCGTTGATGACTTCGCCGCTCGCCTGACGCGTCGCCATCGGTTTGGCGTCGGCAAAGTCGGGCAGGTGCGACTCCCAACCGGCGGGCAACTCGCCGCTCATTGTCTCCTGCCACGCCTTACCCAGTTCCGAATTTTCGCTCTTGTATTTTTCGACGAGCGCATTCCATTCTTCCTCCTGTTTCGCGCCGCGCTCAACCGTCTCGCGAAAATGCGCGAGCGCTTCGTCGGGCACGTAGAAGGTTTGGTCTTCGGGCCAGCCGAGATGTTTCTTCGTCTCGCGCACGGCGTCCGCGCCCGGCGCGTCGGAGTGCGCCTTGCGCGTCCCCTGCGTGGGCATGCCGAAGCCGATGGTCGTCTTGACGGAGATGAGCGAGGGGCGGTCGGCGACGGATTGCGCGTCGCGGATAGCGCGCTCAATCGCCGCGAGGTCGTTGCCGTCCTCGACCGTGGAGGTGTGCCAGCCGTAAGCCTCGAAGCGTTGCGCGACGTTTTCGGTGAAGGCCAGCGAAGTGAAACCCTCGATGGTGACGTGGTTGTCGTCGTAGAAATAGATGAGCTTGCCGAGTTTCAGATGACCGGCGAGCGAGGCGGCTTCCGAGGCGACGCCCTCCATCAAATCGCCGTCCGAGACGACGGCATAGACGTATGAATCAATGAGCGGAAATTCGGGACGGTTGAACTTCGCAGCGAGATGCGCCGCGCCCAACGCCATCCCGACGCCGTTGGCGAAACCCTGTCCGAGCGGCCCCGTCGTAATCTCGACGCCCGGCGTCAGGATGTTTTCGGGATGGCCCGGCGTCTTCGATTCCCACTGGCGAAAGTTCTCCAACTCTTCGAGCGGCAAGTCGTAACCCGTCAGATAAAGCAGAGAGTAGAGCAACATCGAGCCGTGACCGGCGGACAACAGGAAGCGGTCGCGCCCGCGCCATTTCGGGTTGCGCGGGTTGTGCCGGAGGAAACGCGTCCACAAAACGTATGCGAGCGGCGCGCAACCCAGGGGGAGTCCGGGATGGCCCGACTCGGCCCGCTGCACGGCGTCGAGCGAGAGCGTGCGGATCGTGTTGACGCAGAGTTGGTCGAGATCAATCGCGGCGTTCTCACCTTGCGTTGTTGTTGACGCGCTCATCTTTTTTGTTCCCTCGATTAAAGTTTTAGGCTGCCTGACGACTGCTGGAAATGATGTCACACTTTTATCGCGCCGTGGCTTTGAACGCAAGGCGAAGCGACGCGTGTTGCTTCGCTCGCCCGCCGCTCAAAAAATTTGAGCCTCGCCGAGCGTGAAACTCGACAAGGCTCAAAGGCTGTGGGCGCGCTGGATTCTTACTTAACGAAGCGCCCGTTCCTCACTTCTTCGACGAAGCACCGACGGCGCGCGCCGCGTTGACGCGCCCGCCGCTCGCGACCTTGCCTTGCAGCGAGTCGAGCTTGTCGGACGTTTCAATCAGGCGCGCCTTCAAATCGGCGACCGAGATGTTCGGCTCGATTGAGAGGACGAGCGCCGCCACACCCGCCACCACCGGCGTCGCCATCGAAGTGCCGGAGTGTTCTTCGTACTGGCCGTTCAGCCACGTCGAGAGAATCTCCGCGCCGGGAGCGGCGACGTGGACGCTCGACGCGCCGTAGTTCGAGAAGCCCGCCAACTCGTCCTTGCGGTTGAGCGCGGCGACGGCGACGACGTTCGGCAGCTTGTAGCTCGAAGGATAATGCGGCGTGCGGTCTGTATTGACCGTGGAGTTACCGCTCGCCGCGACGAACAGGATGCCCTCTTCGCCCGCCTTGCGGATCACGTCTTCGAGCGCGCGCGACTTGCGCGTCGAACCCCAACTCGCGCTGATGATGCGGACGTTGACGCCGTGCTTCTTTCGATCAATCACGTAGTTGATTGACTCAATCGCGTCCTTCGTCGTGCCAAAGCCGCCCTTCGACATGAACTTCAAGGGCATGATCTCCACTTTCCAGTTGACGCCCGCGATGCCTTCGTTGTTGTCGCCCTCCGCGCCGATGATGCCCGCGCAGTGCGTACCGTGGCCGTTGTCGTCCATCGGGTCTCGCGCGTTGTCGGCGGCGTCGAAGCCGTGCACGTCGTCAATCTCGCCGAGGTCTTCGTCCTCGTAAGCGGGGACGTTTGCGGGACGTGTCCAGATGTTCGCGCTCAAGTCCTGATGCGTGTAGTCAACTCCGCTGTCGAGGACGGCGACGACCACCTGATCGCTGCCGTGCGTCTTCTTCCATGCTTCAAAGGCGCTGATGTCGGCGCTGCTCTTGCCCGCGCGCTGGCCCGTGTTGGCGAGCGCCCACTGCTCCGCGAGCAGCGGATCGTTCGGAGCGCCGTTCAAGGCAGAGACGATGCGCCGCGCCGTCTCCGTCTGTGATTGTTCGTCGCCCCACCCGCCGTAGTTCTCTTCGACGTACTCGACTTCGGGCAGCGCGCTGTAGTCTGCGATGACCTGAGCGGTCGTCTCGCCGTCCGTGTCGTCAACGGCGACGAGGCCGCGCACCGACTCGATCTCGTCTTCGATGTTGTCGTTAAGGCTCTCCGTGATGCTCTCGATGCGCTCCTCCGAAACGCCGGGGCGGAAACGCACGAGCACCGTCGGTTCATGCACCGCTTCTTCTACATCGTCGCCGGACGCGTCATCAGCATCGGAGCTTTCGTCTTCAGTGCCGTTGCTCAGGACGGCGCGTGTGTTTGTGTCAAAGGATTTCTCCGATTGCCAGCGCTTCCACTGTCCGGCCATTGCCGCGAACATGACGAACGCGAGAGCCAGCGCCAGACGCCCGATGAATTTTTGTCGGTTCATTGCCTTACCTCTTAAAGCTTGAAGTTCGTGCCCTTGTATTTGAAGAGCCGGAGTTGATTCCGGTTGGCCCGGTATTCGTAAACGTGGCCCGCCGCACGCAGCCGTATGCGCCAGCCCGGCGTAATCATCATCCCGCTCATCTCGCCGCGAACGGGCGCACCGAGCGAAGCATCGGGGAAATCGGCATCCTCGACGGACTCTTCTTTAATCTCGCCCGCTGCGACGCCGAGGCGCGCTGCCAGATCGGCCCGCGCTCTCACAATCGCACTTTCTCTGTCGTCCGCCATTCCGGGTCTCGCTTCCTTAAAATGCCGTCGTTGATAAGTTACGAACACGCCGCTGGGTTCGTTTCCTCACACGGCGAAATTATTCTGCGCCCGTCGCGCGCGCTTCGTCAAAGCTTTGGAGGCCGCACAGGTTGAAATCCAGAGCGCGCGTGAGCCGTGCACTCAACGAAGGTCGCCGACGATGTGCTGCAACAACGCGACGACAACGACCGCTGCGGTCTCTGCACGCAACGTGCGCCCGCCGAGCGTGACGATTGTCCAACCTTGCGCGGCGGCGAGCGCAATCTCTTCCTCCGCCCACCCGCCCTCCGGCC
>JBAVPI010000306.1:0-1573 GCA_049692915.1 Pyrinomonadaceae bacterium | reverse complement strand
GCCCCCGCCCGTCAACAGGCGTCTGGCCGCGCCGCCCGCCGAAGGAATGACGGAGAGCGCGGGCAAGCGGAGCAGATTTTCGACATCCTCGGACGAGCGCACGGTGTCGTTCAGGTATTCGAGAAAGAGCGCGAGGCCGCCGCCGAAGGCGAGCGAGAGCAGGAAGGCGAGCATCACACTCTGCGTCCGCTTCGGGCCGACGGGCGCGTCGGGCGCGAGCGCATAGTCAACGACAGAGATGTTGTTGGGCGTTCCTGCCAGCACCACGTCGTTCTCGCGCGAACGCTGGAGCAGCCCGTCGAGCAGACTCTTGTTCGTCTCGATCTCCTGTTGAAGGATGCGATAGTTGATGCCCGACTCGTTCTGCGTCAAGGTCTCTCCGCGCTGTTTATCAAGGGCGGCGCGGACGCTCTGCTCGCGAGCGAGCGACTGTTTATAGCGCGTCTCCAAATTCGTCACGGTCGTCACGGTCGCCTGCCCGCGGCTCGACTTCAACTGTCTTTCGAGTTCCGCGATCTGCTTGTCAACCTCCTGCACTTCCGGGTACGTGTCCTCGTATTTGACGCTCAACTGCGCGCGCTTTTGTCGGAGTTCGTCGAGACGGCCCTGCGTGTCGCCGGACTGCTTGTTGCCGTCCGAGAGAGCTTGCGCCGCCTTCGGGTTGAGCGAGGCACGGTAGGCCGCCTCGTTCAGCTTGCGCTCGTTTTCGGCTTCGAGCAGTTGGCGGTTGAGGCCGGAGAGACGATCCACGACGATGTTCTGGTCGCCGGTGAGCGAGAGTATTTGATGACTCGTCGCGTAGTTCGACAACTGCTCTTCGCCCGTGCGTATCTTGCCCTGCAACTCGGCGACGCGCTGCTGTAGAAAGTCGCCGGTCGAGGTGTTCGTCTCGGTCTTCTTCTCAAGATTGGCGAGGACGAAAGTGTCGCCGATGGCGTTGACGATCTTGGCGGCGACCTGCGGGTCTGGATGTCGGAAAGAGATGTCTATCAGGCGCGTGTCTTTGATGTAACCGGCGGTGCGCGTCTCCTTGACCGGCTCGACCTTGAGGCCCGCCTGCAACGCCGCGACGAAGGGCGCAAGCCGTCGCGCCTCGGCCAGATTGTCGCGCGAGATCGCCGCGGCGACCGAACTGGTGAGCGGCAGTTCGTCCTTCGACGCGTCCCCCGGCAGTCCCGCCGAAGCCTTGCCGCCTAATCCGACGGCGCGCAGCATGCCGCGCCAAGTCGAACGCTCGCGCACCGACTGCGGGCTGAGGAACGCTTGATTGTGTTCGAGGTCTAAGGTCTTGACGACGCGTCGCAACAGGCCGGGGCTGGTCAGGATTTGCAACTGCGTGTTGAAGTAGGTGGGGTCGGTCGTCGGGTTATTGATGATGACGGATTGCGTTTTGGAGATGCCCGCGCCTGAGCTTTCGAGGTCAACCTGCACGCGCGCCTGCGAGACGTAAACGTCCGGCTGCCGCGCGACGTAGAGCGCGGCGATGAGCGTCACGAGGATGACGACGCCCGCGACGAGCCAGAGACGCTTGCGCACCGCGCGCCAGTAGTCGCGCAGGTGCACGCCCTCGTCG
>JBAVPI010000305.1:0-2120 GCA_049692915.1 Pyrinomonadaceae bacterium | reverse complement strand
TCTCAGCACGGAGCGGGCCGAAGCGATGCGCGGTCTGTCCATGCGCGAAGAGGTGGCGGCGGTGCTCGAACTCGAACTCGCGGGCGTCTTCTTCAGCAAAGATTTTTCCAAGAGCATTCTCTACTCGGTCGCCGCGCCCGGAGCGTCGCAGCATCTCGCCATGCTCGCCTTCGACGTGTCGGAGTTCGCGGACGCGGAAGTGCGCCGCCTGCTCGCGCGCCGCGGCTGGTTCAGGACGGTGCGCAGCGATCTGCCCCACTTCACTTTTCTCGGTCTCAACGAATCTGATTTACCCGCCAACGGACTCAAGCGCGTCGAGTCCGGGGGGCAACATTTCTGGGTACCCGACATTGGAAACGAGGAAGGCGGAACGCGGAACGATCAGTGAAAAGAAGTTGTCCGGCGGTTCATCTTTCATCCCACAGCATTCATTGTTTTCCATCTCGCCCTTTACTTTTTTTCACGGTTATGAGAAAGACTTGTTGCCGCGCGTGGCTCAAACACATCCTTTGAGGTCAGATTTATCCGGCTCGATTACGAATCCATCCAAACGACAGCGGCTTGCTATTCATCGCGGACGCAGTGTGTCGTGCTGCGTCGCCAAAATTTGAGAGAGGTAAAAGGAGAGAACAGATGACTTCATGCCCTTCATGCGGCGGCGAAAATGTTGACGGCGCGCGCTTCTGCGTTAAGTGCGGCGCGACGCTCGCCCCCACCCCTGCCCCCGAATCGTGGCGCACGAGCGGCTCGCTCAATCAGCCGCCGACCGAGCAGGCCGACCCTTCGACGGGGACTGCGACCGGCGGCTACGCGCCCCCGTCTTATCAAAATTACCCGACGTATAATGCGCCGCAGGGGATGATGTACCAGCAGCCCGGCGCGGGAACGAACTGGCAGGAGATGGGCGCGAACAAGAAGCTGGCGGCGGGCCTGTGCGGCATCCTCATCGGCGCGTTCGGCATACACAAGTTCATCCTCGGATACACGACCGAAGGCGTCATCATGCTTCTCGCCACGCTCCTGACCTGCGGCTTCGCGGGGATGGTGACGGGCGTGATCGGCATCGTCGAGGGCGTTATCTATCTGACCAAGACCGACGAAGAGTTCGTCAGGACTTACGTGCAGAACAAGAAGGGCTGGTTCTAAACGAGAACGGCGGATTACAAAGCCGGTTCTTGCGCACACGGGCGGCAGGCTTTGATCCGGGAGGGCGGCGTGTCTCTGTCGGCGAGCAAGACAAGACTGGTGTCGGGCCTGTGCGGTGCGGCGGCGCTCGCTTCGCTGGCGGTGCTGCGCATCGTCGCCCGTGCCGACGAGTCCGCCGTCTTCTTCGCGGGCAGGGAACTGCATTGGAGTTGTCCTCTCAAACAACTGCTCGGCGTGCCGTGTCCTTCGTGCGGGATGACGCGTAGCGTCCTGTTGACGCTCGGCGGAGACTGGCGCGGCGCGCTCTCTCTGAATCCGGGCGGGCCGGTCTTCGTCTTCGGAATTATTTTGTTGAGCGCGATGCTTCTGCTCTCTTCGCTCAAAACTCCCGTTCGTGCCGACTCGCCGCACGCCCCGGCGTGGTCGCGTCCCGCGTTCTGGGCCGCGTCCTACGGCTGCGTTTGGGCGGCGGTCGTGCTCGTGCACTGGATAGGCGGCATCGCCTGACGCTCGAACGCCGCCGATTCCCGGAACGGAGGCGGTTCGCGAGGAAACGACGCTCCGCCTCGCGGCGCGATTAAGGCTGCGCCCACGAATTTCATTTGCGCGTTTCCGCAAAGGTGCTAAACTCTCGACCGTCCGGCGGTTCGCGCCGGACTCAACTTCTCCCCAACGCAAACGAAATTGTTTTTGGCTGTGTGCCGCTCACTTCGCGCCCCTGTCTTCTCAAACGCCGCCCCGCCGTCAGGAGATACGAGCGCGTTACTGCACCGAGCGACCCTGACCCCCGAATTCAGAAGGGTTTTCGTGTCATGGATATCCCCCAAATCATCGCCGGGCGCTTCCGCGTCGAGTGCGAGATCGGCAGAGGCGGCATGGGCACCGTGTATCGCGCCTCGCACCTCGGCCTCGAACGCAAGGTCGCCGTTAAGGTTCTCAAAAAGGAAGTCTCCGCCGACCCCGAAGTCGCCGAG
>JBAVPI010000304.1:0-2622 GCA_049692915.1 Pyrinomonadaceae bacterium | reverse complement strand
GTGCGACACCGACGCCGACGCCCGGTGCGACGCCCACGCCGACACCCGCCGGCGGCCCCGTCAAGATCGAAGCCAATCTCGCGGGCGCGACGCTCAACGGATTGAATCCGCGCGGCGAGGCCGAGTTCGAGCGGCGCACCGATGGCCGCGTCAAATTCGAGGTCAACGTGCAGAACGTTAACCTGCCCGCAGGCACGATTCTCAACGTCCTCGTTGATAACGCGAGGGTCGGCGCGCTCACGCTGAACGGCTTGATGAGCGGCGAACTCGAACTCGAATCCAACGACGGCCAGACCGTGCCGCAGATCAACTCGCGCACGCGCGTCGTCGTCACGAACGCGGCGGGAGCAACGGTCGTCGCCGGTTCTTTCTCGAACATCGAGCCTTCGCCCAATCCTTCCCCGATGCCGACGCCCGGCCCTAACGGTGAGACGCGCATCGAATCGAGGCTCGCGGGCGCGGCCATCAACGGCCTCGTCCCGAAAGGCAACGCGAAGTTCCGCGTCCGCACGGACGGGCGGCGAAAGCTGAACGTCGAGGTCGAGAAAGTGAATCTGCCCGCGGGCACAATCCTGAGCGTCTTTGTAGATAACGTGAAGGTCGGCGAGATTACGCTCGCCGCGACGCTTGAGAACGAACTCGAACTCGACACCGAGCGCGGCAACACCGTGCCCAACGTCACGACCGCCTCGACCGTCGCCGTCACCAACGCGCAGGGCGCGACGATCTTGAGCGGCACATTCAACGTCGCGGGGTTGCCCGTGCAGGGCCGCGATATTGACAACACGCAGTTCTTCGTCGAACAGCACTACCGCGACTTCTTCGACCGCGAGGCGGACGATAGCGGCCTCGACTTCTGGAAAAGTCAGATTGCGGCCTGCGGCGCGGACGCCGCGTGCGTCGAGCGTGCGCGCATCAATACCTCCGGCGCTTTCTTCCTCTCGATTGAATTTCAGGGGACGGGCTATCTGCTCTACCGCTTCAACAAGGCTTCGTTCGCCGCGATGCCGCGCCGCAACGAATTCCTCGTTGACATGCAGGCCATCGCGCAGGGCGTCGTCGTGGGGCAGCCCGGCTGGGAGGCGAAGCTCGAAGACAACAAGCGCGCCGCCGCCGAACGTTGGGTCAGCCGTCAGGACTTTCGCGACCGCTTCGAGTCGCTGACCGACGACCGCTTCGTGGACGAACTCTTCCGTAACGCCGGTGTCACGCCGACTCAGGCCGAGCGTGAAAACCTCGTCAACGGTCTCCGCGCGGGACGCGAGACGCGCGCCACCGTGCTGCGCAAAGTCTCCGACAACGCAGCCTTTTCGAGCAAAGAGAAGAACCCCGCGTTCGTCCTCATGCAATACTTCGGCTACCTCCATCGCAACCCGGACGAGGGCGCGGATCACGACTTTTCGGGCTTCAACTTCTGGCTCCATAAGCTCGACGACAACGGCGGAGACTTCCACCGCGCGGAGATGGTCAAGGCATTCATCAGCGCGGGCGAGTACCGCGAACGCTTCGACTGGTAAGAAGCAGCCGAAGGGCACAGAGCAATAAAGCGGAGGGCAGTCAGGACGAGTAAGTGTCTTGACTGCCCTCCGCCTTTGCCGTCTGTCGCGGCAGCGTTTTTTCTTTTGTGCGAAATCGCGAGCCGTGTGGAATCCCGTCCGGGAAAGCACGGAGCGCGACTGCCTGATGCCGTGCACGCTCCCCGTCTCGCTCCCTACAGGCTTCCGACTTCTGACTGCCCGCGTTTCTGTTGTATCCTTCGCCGTCACACTAAATTCTTCCAGCCCGCATCAACGTCAGCAACCGTTGCGGATAAACGGCGCGGGATACAACGCCGGACTGAAAAGGGACAGGGCGCATTTGAGCCAACCTGCGGGACAAGACGATTCGGACGCCGTGGCGGTCACGTGGATGCCCGACCTTCTCTACGTCAACGGGCGCTTCGAGCCGGACACGGCGCTTGCCTGCGACCGTGAAGGACGCATCATCGCCGTGCTGCCGCTCAACGATTTGCGCGAACTCTTCGGCGGGCGCATCCCCACGGACGAGACGGTGAACGTCGCCGTGCCGGAGAGCGGCATCATCTTCGCGACGCGCTTCGTCCGGTTGCGCGACCGGGCCATCCTGCCCGGCCTCGTCAACGCGCATTCGCATGCTTTCCAACGCGTCATACGCGGGCGCACGGAGCGACGCTCGCGGCGACACGCGCGCGACTCTTTCTGGACGTGGCGCGAAGAGATGTACAGCGCCGCCAAGCGCCTCACACCCGAAGATATCTACGATGCCTCGCGCATGGCCTTTCTCGAAATGACCCTCGGCGGCATCACCTCGGTCGGCGAGTTTCACTACCTCCACCGCACGCCCGAAGGCACGGAGTACGACGACCCGAACTTGCTCGCCATGCAGGTCGTCCGCGCCGCGCGCGACACGGGGCTGCGCATCGCGCTCTTAAGAGTCGCCTACGCGCGCTCCGGTTTTCAGACCGCACCGGACGCGCGGCAGAACAGATTTATCGAGCCTGACGCCGAAGCGTATCTCCGGCACGTCGAAGAGTTGCAGGCCCGTCTGTCTTCGCCGGACGACGCATTTGCGGGTGCATGGGCGGGCGTCGCGCCGCACAGCGTC
>JBAVPI010000303.1:0-1931 GCA_049692915.1 Pyrinomonadaceae bacterium | reverse complement strand
CAGGTACACCACGATTGAGCCGACGCCCGCTCCGAGCGCCTTCGGCAGATAGACATGAATCTGCGCGTCGCTGAATGAGAGCACGGGCGCGGCCAATCCTTCGACGGTGACGCTGATGCCGCGCGCGGCGGCCTCGGCTTGAGTCGCGCCCGATAAGCCGCGCGTCAGACCCGTGCCGCTGATCGTCGCCAGCCCGTCAAAGGTTGCCGCTCCTTGCAGGCTCGCGCTGTTCGTCAGCGTCAGGTGGCCGACGGGCACGAGCATCGTCTCGACGCCGAACGAAAGGCCGGAGAGCGCGAGCGTGTCGGCGTTGTCGCTTTCGGCGAAGATCGAACCGTCGCGCAGCACGCCGTTCAGGGCCGGGTCGGGGAAGGCATCAATCTGCGGGAAGCCGCGGTTGCCGCCGTCGGCGGGCAGGTCGTTCGTGCCCGTCGCATCTTCGATGAGGTAAACCGTGCCGTCGCGTTCAACCGTCAGGCCGTGGAGGACGAGGTTGTTGTCTATCGAAAGTCCGTCCACCACGACCTCGTCTCGCTCGGCGTGGCCGTCGTTGTTGTCGTCGTAGATGGCGAGCAGCGGCGTGTCGTTGCCGACGGAATGAGAGAAGACGACGCCGCGCGAGTTGGCGGCGATGTCGAGCGGCGAGTCGTCGGAAAAGCGATATTGATAGAAGGGCGTGGGGTCGAGCGTGTCGGGCATGCGGTCGCCGTTCGTGTCGCGCACGATGCGGAGTTCGTTCGACTGAAAGTCTGCGATGACGAGGTTGTTATCCGGCAGAAGCGTCAAGGCGTTTGCGTTGAAGATGCGATTGTCGCCGACGTTGACGAGCGAGCGCGAGAGGGCGTTGTCGAAGCCGCCCGTCGCCGGGTCGCGCACGAGCAGGACGACGCCGGGCGATGGTTCATTGCGCGGGTCATGCGGGTCTTCGCTGTTGAAGAAGCCGCTGGAAGAGACGACGACGAACTCGCGCCCGGCGGCGGACGTTCCCGAAACGACGGAGACCGCCGACGGCAATCCGAAGTCGCGCCCCAAGTCGAAAGTGTTGGACGAATCGCGCACGTAGTCGCCGTTGGTGTCGAGCGCGACGACGACGATGCCAGCGTCAACGTCGTCCGACGGGTTCGGCGTCCCGCGGTCGTCAACTGCGGTGAAGACTTCGTATCGCGCGCCTGTGCGACCGAGTGCGATGTCGTATGAGCCGCCGCGTGTGTCGAAGGTCGTGCGTTCGTCGGCGACGAAGTTGCCCGATTCGTCAACATACTGCTCGTGCGTGCCGCTCGAATTGACGAGGCTGAGTTGCGAGGTGTGCAGAACGCGGCTCAAAGGCGTGCCCGCGCCGATGCGTGGCAGCGACATGACGTTCACGTTCGCGCCCGCCGCTTCCGGTGTCCCATTCTTACGCCGTGGTGCGTGACGCGCGGTCGTGCGGCGCGAAGGGGTTTGTTCAAACGTTTGCGAGCGCGCGGGTCGTATCTCATCGTGCCGCGTGCGTTGCGATTGATAAGCGCCGGGACGCGTCGGGTGTCCGGTGATGATTTGCCGCGAAGCCAGAGCGCGTTTCACGTCGGGACTGAAATGACGCTCGATGGCGCTCTGCGCATGACCCGTGTGAGAGAGCGGCCCGGACACTGCGATGAGCGTCAAAGCGAGAAGGAGAATTGATAAATTGAGACGCGTGCGAGCGGCCATCTGACTTTTCCTTATGTCGTCGAGCGTTTGTCGGCTTGATGTCGTCGGGCGTGTTTCCGTGCGCGCGTCAGTCGCGGCGGCGCGTTGTGGTGGCGAAGGGACAAGCGTTGGTTGCGTCGGTCGTGAACGCTCGTCCCTTCGTCGCCTTCAATGAGAACGTCAGCCCCGACGTTCTCAAGGTTTGACCCATCTCCCTATTTGCGTTCCGACGGTGGACGCGCAGGCTCCGAGCGGTGCTCGCG
>JBAVPI010000302.1:0-7752 GCA_049692915.1 Pyrinomonadaceae bacterium | reverse complement strand
TACGCGGCTGTGCGGTCGAAGATTAAAGGAGGCTCGTGCCCTCAGATTGAAGGCGGCGAGAGTCGTCTCACTTGGCGGGGCCGCTCAGTGTCAGTTCGTCGGGCCTGATCTCCGTCTGGACGCGATTCTGTATCTCCGCCAGCATGGTCTGAATCTGTTTCAGGTGGCGAATCACATCGGCGAGCGAAGCCGTGGCGGCAACGCTCTCGGTCGAAGGAGTGTGGGCGGGCGCGTCGGCCTGATCGGCGCGTATCTTTTGATAAAGCGCGGAGGTGTGCTTGTCGGGCTTGACGCCGAGTTCCTCTTCGAGCGCGGCGGCGCAACGTTCAAACTGCCGCAGCGCCGCCGTCCTGTCGCCGGAGAGATATTGCAGGTTCATCAAACGCCGGTGCGTGCGCTCGTGCGCGCGGTCGTAGCGCAGTATCAGCGTGCCGTAGAGAAGCCCCTGTTCAAACTTCTGCTGCGCCTCGCAATAACACATCAGTTTGTCGAGCATTGCGAGGTACATGTTCTGTAGGCGCTCGCGCTCGTAGAAACACCATTCGTGATACCAGCCTTCGAGCAGGTCGCCGCGATAGAGCCGCACCGCATCCTGTAGCGCCTCGACGGCGTGTGCCTCAAGCGCGCCGCCCGGACTATCGTGCGCGAGCATGAACGCGGCTTCAAAGACGGACACGTCGAGCCACAACTCCGCATGCGCGCAGAACTGAACCCAGTCGTGTTCGACCAGAAGCCGCCCGCCGGATTCGTCCGAAGGCTGCGCTTCGAGCGCGGACTGAAGATGCCACAGCGCCTGACGTAGATACTTCTTCGACTTCTCAGTCGGCACGTCGCCCCACAGCAGTCCGGCGAGGGCTTCGCGCGAGTGCGGCCTGTTGCGGTTAATCAACAAGTAGCTCAAGAGTTCCTGCTCCTTGTGCGCGTCGAACCCTTGAGCAGGCTGCCCTTCAAAATGCACCGAGAACTTTCCGAATAAATGAATCTTTAAGTCTGACATCACCAAACACTCCTTACGTCCGGGGAGACGTAAGAAAACGCGTGGATGACTTCGCGACAGGAAGGCCCTGCGCGCGCAGTCCTATGATAAGACCGCCCGATGAATCGGTCTGAAATGAAAGCTTAGCTGTGAGGCTCAGCCTACGAATAAGCGCGAGCCGGGGCAGAACAACGGCGAAGACAGTGAATGTAGAGCGCGTCACTTCTTCGTCAGAGAGGCTCCGCGTTGCGTCAACAGAAACTATTCAGGAACATTGTCCGCTGCGGCGTTAGAGATTTCGACAGCGGGAATTTGATCGGGGCGTTTGAGTCGTTCGGCCCTTAACCCGTTTGACCGGTGTAGTGTGCGAGATAACAGATGTCAGCGAGGGAAGTTGTCCGTTGATATTTACCGGGCATGCGGAAGAATCGTCATCGAGGCCGTGGAAATAAGCCCTCTTTGAACGCGAGCCGTTCGTGCTTCAAACGAAGCGGCGCGCGGCACGTCAACAACGAATTGCTCATCACTTGAAGTAGCAAGAACGGCGGAAGTTATACGCTTGCCGAAGTTTTTTGTCAACGGGCTTCTTAAAAAATTCAACTCTTGTTAACGTGGCCCTTTAACAACTTAGCTCACGTCCGACAAATTTTTTGCAAGCCGAGTCTGCGCCTGAAGAGGAAACTTCCATACTTCGCGCGCCGCCCGGTCGTCTCAGCCGTGGATGTCTCGCGCAGGCGTCACCAGTAGAGGTGCCAGCGATCACCGCAACGAAGTGCGTGTCCCTGTAGAGTGATTCTCTCGTCGCCCTCGCGAACCGTTTCGACGGGCGCGATCTGATGTAGGAAATGACCGGAATGCATGACGAGGCTGCCCGTCGAGTAAGCGTAGTGCAGGCGCTCCCGCGTGCCCTGCAATTCTTCGATGCTGTGGGGCAGTCCCTGAAGCGCGAGGCTCTCGACCTCACGGAAGTGTAAGTCCCAGACGTTCATCCCACCCTTGCCCGCAGGTAGCTTGACGGGCAGTGTGAAGGAGACCGGTCGCTCGTAGTCAATTTCGTTTGGCGTACGCCAGTCGAGTCTCTGGTACTGCAAATCGAAGTGGACGGACGCGGACGGCTGCGTCGGTATGGCCTCCCTCAGCCAGATGTGGAAGCCGGGCATGGCGAACTCTTCTCTGAACTCGACCGGCTCGCCCAGTTGGTGCTCCAGCGTGACTCTCAAGTATTCCAACATCCCGCCGAAATATTCTCTGAGGAGCGGATTGTACCGGCGTGCCTTTTGATAGTAGTTCCCCGCCACGCCCTCCGGCACGGAGAACTCTATATAGCTCGCAGCGCCGAGCGTAAAGAAGGGAGCGACGGGGTTGACCTGCGTCCAGTAGTCTCTCAAGAGATGAACGGTGGAACATATTTCCTCGCACTGTTGCGCCGTGAGAATCTGAATCGAGACAGGCAGTGTAAACATAAAAAGCACCCAAGCCTTACTTTAAGTTAAGTAAGTTGAGCGATCAATACCGCGCCCGCGCCGACACGCTTCGCCGCACGCATCGAAGGATGCGTTACACAGATTAATTTGAGTCAGGAGATGGCTTGCTATGCGTTGTTCGCTTCGACAGCGACGACTTTGGAGAGATGGTCAAAGTGGCGGGCGACAGATGGGCGATAGAGGCGAGCTTCGAGACAGCAAAAAGCGAGGGCGGACTTGATTAATATGAGGTCAGCAACCGGCATTGATGGTATCGCCACCTCACGCTCCGGATGCCGGTACACGCTGATGAAGCATGACGGCGCACGAATACGTCAGCGGGTTAACCACAATGGCGACGCAAACATGAGGCGAGAGCAAAGCGCTGGCATGGCAAACGTCGGGCGGCTATGCTCCAACAACTGCAACTGTATTACTAAACACCTAGAAGTCGAATGACTTGCCAACCAAGGTCATCTCGCCGGGCGATGAAGGGGAGGGCATCATGTAATCGGGCCGCGGCTTGAATCCGGGGAGTTGAGGCAGACCGTACGAGCGGTCGGTGACGCGTATCCTGACGGGCCGCGAGGGCTTTAGTTCGAGGGTCAGTTCTACTCCCTCCTGAGGCAAGTCGTAATACTGCAACCCCCACTGGGCTTGACCCGCCGCACGAGTCGCGCCGCCGTCGAGCGTGGCCGCCTTGCCGTTGATTGAAAGGCCGACGACCTGCGTGCTCGCGTCCGGGTAGAGCGAAACGATGGCGGCCCTGCGTGGCGAGGTGACACGTAGTCGCAGGAGACGCGAGTCGCCGCGCGACTCTTCGCCGAGTAAGACGAGTTCGGGCGGCGCGAGCGACGCTACGGGTGCTTCGCTCTGAAGGAATGGGAAGTTAGAGGTCGGAATCAATTCCGTCAAAGTCGCGTTGCGTGCGCCCGCGGGGAAGAATTGTGCCGTCCACTCGTCAGGCCGTGGGTCGAAGCTGGCCCACACGGCCTGCCCGCTGTCGGAGTTCAACCCGTAGAAGACACTGCTCGTCTTCGGGTGATTGGCGTCGAACCCGACGTTGATCAGCCCGGCGACGAGGAAAGCCACGCCGAGGGACAGAACCGCGGCGGGCGCGAGCCACTTCCTCCCGGCAGTGGCCGCGTCGAGGGCGGAAATGAGGGGGACGAAGAGAAGGACGAGCAGGAGCAGGACGAGGCCCGCGGCGTTGAAAGTCAGGGCGGTGAAGAGCGTGTAGATCATCGGGACGAGCAGAAGCAGGCCCGGTGCCGCAGAGAGAGCGATTACGATGAATTCCCACGCCGGTTGCCGACCCTTAATCGAATAAAGAATAACGAGGCCCGCCAGCGCAAACACCAACGGCCAGACGAAGAGGTAGCTGCCTCCCGGTAGATAGACGCTCGAAAGCAGTGCCAGCACCAACCACCATGACAACCCTCCCAACGCCAGATCGTAGAGACGCACCCTTTGAAGAAACCAGACATAGACGGCGAACACGACGGCGCAGGTGAGCGACACGAGGGCGAGGATGTAATAGCTGCTGTTGTAAGTGTCGCCCCAGGGCACGAACTCTTCGCCGTCGTGCAATGCTGCCACCAGCCATAAGGCCAGTCTGATCGCCACGTAAGTCGCCCCGCCGCTCACGAGTAGCGCCAGACAGCCTGCGAGGATGCCGCGCCACGTCAACAGCCTTTTCCTAAAGCCGAGGGCGACGACGCCTGCGAAGGCGAGCAGCGTGAACAGGGCCAGAGGAATGACCAGCCGCCCGTCGTAATGAACAAATGTCGAGCCGAGCGGGTTGAAATAGACGGCGTTTGCCGCCTTCACCCCGTCAAAGTCCAGATTGCCGAAGTGTCGCGCCAGCGCGAGCGCGTTCACGCCGTGATGCTGAAGGCTGTCGGCGTCGAGGTTTTGAATGTTGTCGGTCATCGAGTGATAACGGGGCAAATCTTTGATGTAGGCGAAATTCAGCCCGGCGAAGCCCTTTCTTTTGAACGGGCTGAAGTCCGTGTCGTTGGGTAAGAGTCTGTAAATCTCGTACATCATGGAGTTACCCGCGGGGGCTGGCGAAGCCTCCGCGAACTCACGTATCAGCCAGCCGTTCTGGTCGCTTGTCTCGAACATCACGGACTGTCCGCTCGTGCCGCGCGCCTCGAAATTGAAGACAACCCCGACATCGCCCGCCCCGCCGCGCTCGTCCACGAAGGCCGAGGCTCCCAGCAGCCCTAGCTCTTCGCCGTCGGTCAGGAGAATGACGACATCATTTTTCAACGGCGGGCCGGCCTTCAACGCCCGTGCGGTTTCGAGGAGCGCCGCGACGGCGGCAGCGTCGTCACTCGCCCCCGGCCCCGTCGGAACGGAGTCGTAATGCGCCACGAGCATGACAGCCTTGCCGCCCGATGTGCCGCTGGACGTGCCACGCAAACGGCCCGTGATGTTCTGCACGGTCGCCGCGCGGAAGGGAATGTATTGCGCCGGGCCGAAGGCCGTCGCCGTGGAGACCGCGGTCTCGAAGCCCTGAGCCGTCAGTTCTGCGAGAATATAATCGCGCGCGCGGTCGTGTTCTGCCGAGCCGACCGGGTGCGGGTTCTGCGCGATTGCCCGAACGTGGTTCAACGCGCGTCCGGCGGAGAACGCGTGCGGCGGCGCGTCGGGAGGGAGCGCGCTGGGCGGGCGCATGCAATAGATGGACAAGGCGGCGGTTATTATCAGGAGCGCCCAGAGGGCCACGCCGTACGCAAAATTATTTTTTGACGCGAACGCGTCAGAGCCGTTTACACCTGACAAACTCGGATACCTCCGTTCTGTTTCTAAGCCTGTATGAGCCGGGTGCCGGTCAGATTCGGTGACGCAATCCGGCGGCATCGGAAGTTGTGCGGCAAATGCCTCTCGGCTATAATCCGCCCCTTGCTTGCCCTCATTTCCCGCCGATTCCGACCTGTTAAGGAGCAACGATGAAACTTGAAGAGGTGCGAGCCATTGTGACAGGCGCAGGCAGCGGGTTGGGGTTCGCTTTTGCGCTTGAACTAGCTCGCGCGGGGTCGAGCGTCGCGGCTGTTGACGTGAATGCGGTGGGTCTGCGTCTCCTCGAAACCGAGTGCGAAGGACTGGCGGGGAGAGTCGCAACCAGTAAGCTCAACGTCTCGGACGAAGCTTCCGTCATGACTTTTGTGAGGGAGGCGGCTGAGCGTTTCGGCGGCTTCAACCTGCTGGTTAATAACGCAGGCATCCTGCGCGACGGCCTGCTGGTGCAGGAAGAGAGGGAGTGGGTCAAGAAGCTGCCGACTACTTCTTGGAGGCAAGTGATTGACGTAAATCTGACCGGGCCTTATCTGCTGACGCGCGAGGTGGTGGCCGACAACATCACGCGGGGCATCAAGGAGAGCGTGATCGTCAACATCTCTTCCATCTCGCGCTCCGGCAATCCGGGCCAGTCGAACTACGCCGCCTCAAAAGCGGGACTCGACGCCTGCACGCGCACATGGGCGCTGGAACTCGCCTCTCACGGTGTCCGCGTCGGCGGCATCGCCCCCGGACTGGTGGATACACCGATCCTCAACCACATCTCGGACGAGGCAAAAGCCACACTCATCGCAGGCATTCCCCTGAAAAGAATCGGCACGCCTTACGAAATCTGGCTGGCCCTCAAGTTCATCATCGAGTGCGAATACTTTACGGGGCGCGTCATCGAAGTGGACGGCGGCTCGACTTTCTAAAGACCCCGACGGCCCGTGCGTGGGCGGCCTTAAACTTCCGTCTCATGCTCGTGCCTCCCCTCGTCGAAATCAACTCACGAAGCCCGCAGAGCGGTCAGCGGGTCTACCTTCGTCGCCTTGAGCGCGGGGATGAGGTTGGCGACAAGGGCCACGCCGAGCATGAGCAGCGACACGACGACGAAGGTTAAGGGGTCGGTGGCGCTCACGCCGTACAGCAGGTTGCTGATGGTCTGCGTCACGGCGAAGGCCGCGACCAGTCCGACCGCCACACCCACGAGGGTGAGCATCATGCCTTGCCTGACCACCAGTTTCAGGATGTCCTTCCGATCCGCACCGAGCGCAACGCGGATGCCTATCTCCTGCGACCGCTGGACGACGAGATAAGACATCACGCCGTAAATCCCCACCACCGCCAACACCAGCGCCACGACGGCGAAGGTGCTGAGCAGCCAGAAGATGAAGCGGGGCTGCGCCACCGACGCCGCCAGCACGTCGTCCATCTTCCTGATGTTGTAAACCGGCTGATCTTTATCTACGGCCAGCACCTCCCTCCGCACCGCCCCGATCACGTTGTAGTCGTTGGTCGTGCGGACGACCAGCGTCATGTAGCGCCAAGGGTCTTGGTAGCTTGACAGGTAGGCTTCGGCCTGCGGTTCCGCGCCCAATTTGTAATGCCTGACATCGCCGACGACGCCGACGACCTCGCACCAGAAGAGGGCGCTGCCGAAACCTATCCTCTTGCCCAGAGGGTCTTCGTTCGGGAAGTAGCGACGCGCCATCGCCTGATTGATGACGACGACACCCGGAGCCTTCAGGTTATCCCGCTCCGTCAACTCCCGCCCCTTCAACAAGGGGATGCTCATCGCGCGGAAATATTTCGGACTCACCACACGGTACTGACATTCCGTCTGCTCCCCGGCGGCCGGTGGTGGAGCGCCCGCGAGTTGAAAGGTGATGGCCGCCCCCTGCCCGCTCAGCGGGAGGCTGTTGACGATGCCCGCAGCCTGCACGTTCGGCAGTGATTCGATGCGTTGCAGCAGTTGTTGGAAAAAGGAGACCTGTTGTTGCTCGTCGGTGTACTTCGTCTGCGACAGAGAGATTTGCATCGTGACGACGTTCTTCGGGTCGAGGCCGAGCGCGACATCCTGTAGACGCATGAAGCTTCTGATCATCAGGCCCGCGACGACCAGCAGCATCAGCGCCAGCGCGACCTCCGAGACGACCAGCAGACTGCGCACGCGGTTGCGGTTAGCGGTGCTGCCGCGGGTTGTACTTTTCAGCGCCTCGTTGAGGTCGGGCTTGGACGCCTGCAAGGCCGGGGCGAGTCCGAAGAGAACGCCCGTCAAAGTCGAGAGGCCGAAGGTGAAAGCCAGCACGCGCAAGTCCAGCCTCGTCTCTCCCACGCGGGGGATATTTTCGGGACTCGCGGCGATCAAGAGGTCAACTCCCCAGATGGCGATCAAGAGGCCGAGCGCTCCGCCGATCAGAGAGAGCACCACGCTCTCCGTCAGCAGTTGCCGGATGATGCGACTGCGGCTGGCCCCCAGCGCGACGCGGACTGCCATCTCCGTCCTGCGCGCCGACGACTTGGCAA
>JBAVPI010000301.1:0-8901 GCA_049692915.1 Pyrinomonadaceae bacterium | reverse complement strand
GCCGGGCGTCGCGTCGCTTGCGGGGCGCGCGTGCGGCGTAATAATCTATCCATGCCAGCGAATTTATGCCCCGTGAAAAAACTTTTGTCTCCCCGTCGTGGCCTCGTCTTGCAGCGCGGGCGGGCCGGTGCATTCGGATTTCAGAATAAGGGGCAGTGATGAAAAAACTGTGTGTCTCTCTCGTGCTCGCGGCCTTCGTCGTCTCCAGCCTCGTCGTCTCCGGCCTCGTCGTTGCCGGGCATAGCCTGACAGCACCGACGACGGGCGGCAGGCGCGCGGCGCAGAATCAAATCTACGACAATGATGCGCGCAACATCGCCACGACGATTCAACTTGAGCCGGTGCTGACGACGGGCCTCTCCAGTCCCGTCTATATGACGAACGCGCACGACGGCACAGACCGCCTCTTCATCGTCGAGCAGGGCGGCAGGATCAAGGTGCTGCAACCGGGTGCGACCACGCCGACCATTTTTCTCAACATCAGTACAAAAATCGTCTCCGGCGGCGAGCAGGGGTTGCTCGGACTCGCCTTTCATCCGCAGTACAGGACGAACCGCCGCTTCTTCGTCAACTACACGCGCGCGGGCGACGGCGCGACCGTCATCGCCGAATACCACGTCTCGACCGCGAATCCGAACGTCGCCGACACGGCTGAGATCATTCACCTGACCATCGCGCAGCCGTTCACGAATCACAACGGCGGGATGATCGAGTTCGGCCCGGATGGTTATCTCTACATTGGGATGGGCGACGGCGGCTCGTCCAACGACCCCGGCAGGCGCGCGCAAAACGTGGACGAACTGCTCGGCAAGATGCTCCGCATAGACGTGGACACGCCGAACGGCGCGGTTCCTTATTCTTCGCCGCCGAACAATCCTTTCTTCGGCACGATTCCGGGCCGCGACGAAATTTACACGGTCGGGATGCGCAATCCCTTCCGCTGGTCGTTCGACCGCGCGACCGGCCAACTCTGGGCGGGCGACGTGGGGCAGGGCGCGTGGGAAGAGATTGACATCATCACGCTCGGCGCAAATTACGGCTGGCGCGTTTACGAAGGTTTCCACTGCACGAACCTCGACGCCTCGCGCTGCGCCGAAACCGTCTTCACGAACCCGGTTGCCGAATACGGTCACACGGGCGGGCGCTGCTCGATCACGGGCGGCTACGTCTATAGGGGGACGGGCGCGAGTCTCCCCGTCGGCTTATACATCTACGGCGACTACTGCACGGGCGAGATTTTTTTGCTTGAGAACGGAGCGCAGAGTCTGCTGCTGGACACGACGCTCAACATCTCTTCGTTCGGCGAGGACGAGGCAGGCGAGATTTACGTCGTCAATCTTGGCGGCGCGCTCTATCGCGTCGCGAACCCCGGCTGTCCTTCGTCGCTCACGCCGACGGCGCGGACGCTGCCGCAGAGCGGGGGCGCGGGGCGCATCAGCGTGGGCGTCAAGAGCAACTGCCGCTGGACGGCGCAGAGCAACGACGGCTGGATCAGCCTGACACAGATCGGCACGCGCCAGCGCGGCGAGTATGTGAAGTACGAGGTTAAAGAGAATACGACGACCTCGGCGCGCTCCGGCGCGATCTCCGTCGCCGGTCGCCTGTTCGTCATCAATCAAGCGGGCATCTCATGCGCGGTCACGCTCTCGGACGCAGACGCTTCGTTTGCCGCAGCGGGGGGCGCGGGTAAGTTCGGCGTCTCGTCGGCGGCAGTCTGCACGTGGTCAGCCGTCGCGAACGCGAACTGGATTCACGTCATTTCGAGCACAGGGAGCGGCGAGGGCGTCGTCAGATATTCCGTGGACGCCAACACCGGCGGGGTCGCGCGCTCCGGCACCATCACGGTTGACGGGCAGACCTTCACCGTTCAGCAGGGCGCGAGTTAAAGACTTAAAAAAAGCGCGTGCCGCCGGGAATAGCAGACGGGGCAGCGAGGCGAGAATCAGAGTCCGCTTCAACAAATAAAGGCGGAGACACAAGAGGGCACGTTCTTTATAAAGAGCGTGTCTTCTTGCGTGGCTCGATGCTTTGCAGCGAACTCTAAAGTGATTGGTCGAAAGCGGAAGGCTTTTGTTCGAGGTAGATGGTGTCGTAGGAACACTGCTGCTTGTATCCGGCTTTACGATAGAGATTGAGAGCCGCGCGATTGTGCACGTTGACGAGAATGGAGACGGAGCGCGTGTTGGTTAACAGTTGGTGGCTCAGTTGGGCCACACAACGCAGCCCGTAGCCTTTGCCGCGCTCCTGCGGGGCGATCCAGACGCCTTCCAGATAAGCGACTTCGGGCGTGTCCGAGACGACTTCCGCCTTGAAGATCAACTGGCCGTCTTCCACCCACACCCACGTGCGACCGAGTTCGATGCGTCGCGCGCAACGCCGCCGAAATCCTTCCGGGTCTTTCTCCAGAGGGTTGACGCCGCATTCTTCGTAGGCCATCGCGGCCTGCACCGGCATCACGAGTTCGATGTCGTCCGACGTTGCAAGGCGGAGACCCTTAACCGCTTCGCGGACTTCGACCGGCCAGCGTTGTTCGAGCAGTATCTCGCGGCAGACGCGCCGCACACCCTGCCCGCCTTCGCCGTAGTGTTCCCAGAACTGTTCGACCTTCTCCTGTTCGCCGATCACCATGTGCGTACTGGCCGAGTCGTGCGCGAGACGCGCGAAGGCCGCCAGAGCTTCGTGCGTGCGGGTCTCGAAAAGAGTCGCGTGGCCGATTAAGGCGACGCCTTCGAGCTTGCCTTCCGCGCTCCGGCAGGCGTAGAACGTCCCCCGGTTGAGCGGACTGATGAGGCCGTTGTCGCGTATGAAGCCGATCAGCGCGAAGTTGTGAAGCGGTCGCTGGTTGAGAAAGGCGAGCGCCTCTGCTTCGTGCAGGCTGTTGAGCGTTGACACCGCCGTCGAATCGGCAAACGTCATTCGGGCTTCGGGCGCAAATACGCCGGGGGAGTTCATGCGCGTTACCTTTTCTTCTCTCACTCCGATTTTGACGAATGTGTCATTGCTGCCACGCATGAGAATCGTTTAGTTACCGGCGGGTTCTACGCCATTGTCAGGCGCGACTAGCATCGCAGACGTGCCGTCGCCGTTCGTCATGGCCGCCTGCGCCAGCATGACCGAATCGCCGAGCATCACGCCGTCCGAGACCATCACGCCGTCGCCGCGGATGATGCCGTCGGAGACCATCACGCCGTCCGCGAGCATCACGCCGTCGCTCAAGAGCACGCCCGTGCCGAGAAAGTTCGTGCCTTCGCTGATGGTGACGCCGCTGCTCACGTACAACTGGTCGCTGAGCAGCACCCCGCTCGACATGAGCGCGGGATCGCTTTTGAGAGTACCGTCGGTGAGCATCACTCCCTCGCTCAACGTCACGCCCTGCCCGTAAACTTTCTGGTACTTGCCGATGATGTTTGAGCCGGTGGCGAAGGTATGGTCGAGGATGATGCCCTGCGCCCACGTGAAGGTCTGTCCGGCGATGGTGGACTGGGGCGTCGGCAGCGTCGCCGTCGTTAAGAGAGACGCGCCGACGGCGGTCGTCGAGACGAGATCGGTGCGCACGAGTTTCGCGAGCTTGACCGCGCCCACGAGATTCAACTCGCCAGCGCCCTGCTCAAGCGTGTTGTTGCCGCGAAGGGGCTGCGCCGTGTACATCAGAATCATCTTGACCATGTTCGGCGTCAGCTTCGGATTGGCTTGCAGCAACAGCGCGGCGGCTCCGGCCACGACCGGCGCGGCCATCGAAGTGCCGTTCATGTACATCTGGTTGTGCTCAGGCAGCGTGGTGATGAGAGCTTTCAACGTGCTGTTCGCTTTCACCAGAAAATTGTTGGGCGACTGCGCCGAGATGATTTTATTGCCGGGGGCGACGAGGTCGGGCTTGACGAGGTTGTCGTAGTGCTTCGTTCCCGCGCCGTCGGTCGTGTAGCTGCGCGTCGGCCCGCGTGAACTGTAGGTCGCCACGCCGTCGTCACCGCGCGCGTCCGTGCCGTAGGTGTTCGACGCGCCCACCGTGATGGCCGAAAGCTCGTTGCCGGGCGAATGTATCTGCCCGTAGAGTTTATTGTTCGAGATGTCCTTGCCGTTATTGCCTGCGGCGGCGACGACGACGACGCCCGCGTCAACCAGACGACGCACGGCGCGGCAGACGGGATCGTTCTTGTACGAGTCAACGGCGGCGGTGCCGAGGCTCATGTTGACGACGCGGATGTTGTAGGGCGTGCGGTTCGCCAGCACCCAGTCGAGCGCGCCGAGCAGCCCGGAGGTCGTCCCCTTGCCCTGCGAGTTGAGCACGCGCAAGTTGATGAGGTTGGCGTTCGGGGCGACGCCCGTATAAGCGCCGTAGGCCACATGGTTGCTGCCCGCGGCCAGCGCGGCGACGTGCGTGCCGTGGCCGTAGGGGTCATCCGTGCGATTCTCGCCCGTGAAGTCTTTGCTGTAGACGATGCGACTGCCGAATGAGTGATGAGTCGCGTAGATGCCGGAGTCGAGGATGGCGACGCCGATGCCTGTGCCGTCGAGAGTCGTCGTCGTCACCACGCCGGTCGAACTCGTGACGGTCTGTGTGCGCACGGCTTCCGTGCCCGTGGTGGAGGTGACGTGTCCGAGCGTCTGCACTTCGTTGTCCACGGAGATGAAATCCGCTTCGTCAAAATCGGCCAGCTCGTCAACTACACCGACGGGCAATTCGACCACCTGCGAGTTGAGATTCTGGAGAAGCGCGTGGACGCGTATGCCGTTGCGCCGGAGCAGCGCCTTGAGTTGCGCAGAGGGCTTGTCGTTGAGTTGGAGAATAACCCTGACGAGTCTATCGTTCGACCCCTTATGACGGCGCAGCGCGGTTGAGAGCTTGCGCTCGCGCCGGTCTCCTGCGTCGTTCTTCGCGGCGTGCACCGAAGTGTGCATGACGCGAAAATTCGCGAGCATCAGCCCCAGACACAAAGAGACGATTAAGGCGAAAGCCGTCGTCCGAGCAAACTTAAAGGGGCGTTTACTGTACCGCATTGCTGAGTTCCTATCAGGATTAATCTGGTTGTGAAATCTTCTGTGGGGGTCTTGTTGCACTCGCAACCCGCTTGTCGCCGCACCTTCTTTAACAAGCGGAGTGCCACTGGTCTGATCGCGCGTATTTGGCCGAAACACGGCCATTTGCGTGAGTTTTGACGAAGCGGCGGCGCAACGCGAGTCGGTCAAAAAGATTTCGGGCGGTCAATCTGAAGAGGAGTCAATCACAGAACTGTCTATGCTTGCGGAGCGCACAGGTGAAAATATGTGAGGGACGAAGGGGACGCGCCGTCGGCTTCATTTCTTCCACGGCGGCCCCGCACGCGCTATACTGAGGGTCGCTCCCCGGAGAATTAAGGTCACGGCATGAAGTCGGAAAAAATTTCGGAACTGACCACGAACCGCCTCAGCGTCTATCTGCGTTGCCTGAACCTGCTGGCCGCCGCAGGCATCAAGACCATCTCTTCGCAGGCGCTGGCCGATCAGTTCCGTCTGAACTCGGCGCAGATACGCAAAGACCTCGCCTACTTCGGCGAGTTCGGCGTGCGCGGCGTCGGCTATTCGGTGGACGAACTGCGACGCCACCTGACGCAGATTCTCGGCCTCGACCGCCCGCACCGCGTCGGCATTGTCGGGGCGGGAAATCTGGGGACGGCGCTCGCCAACTACAACGGCTTTACGGCCTCGAACTTTGAGGTCGGCGCGCTCTTCGACAACGACCCCGCGAAGATCAACCGGCGCATCGGAGAGGCGGGTGTCATGGTGCATGACGTGCGAAAGCTGGCGCGCGTCGTGCGCGACGAAGAGATTGACGTGGCCGTCATCACCGTTCCGGCG
This sequence comes from Pyrinomonadaceae bacterium, assembly GCA_049692915.1. Lineage (GTDB taxonomy): Bacteria > Acidobacteriota > Blastocatellia > Pyrinomonadales > Pyrinomonadaceae > JAIVJG01. The sequence goes on along the minus strand of JBAVPI010000301.1, from coordinate 3,066 downwards.
CGCGTCGCGCAACGCGTCTTGAATGGAGTGATGTCGGCGGGCATCAAGGCCGTCTTGAATTTCGCGCCCGTCAGGTTGCACGCGCGACCGGGCGTGAAGGTCAAGACCGTTGACCTGACGATTCAGTTGGAGAGCCTTTCATACTTCCTCGCGCGTCCGCAGATGGCCTGCGTCACCAACCCGCGCGGCATTCTGCCTTACGAAGAGACCGCGCAGCGCGAAGAGCAGGAGTTACAGAATTAAAGAAAGGAATACCGGGTCATGCACACACGCTTTCTGCAAAGAGGTCTGCCGTTCGTCTTAACTTTCGTTATCGGCGCAGCCGCCGGCGGATTCTTCAAACTCTTTCAGGGTCGCACCGCCGCGGGCATCTCCGTGTTGAACTCCTACCGCTTCCACGAAGGAGACGTTCATCGCGGTTGCGCCCGCGCACGGCGTTTGCTTGCCGAGTCGAAGCCGCTCGTCATCCTCTTCAAGCCCGACGCGCGTTACCCCCGCGCGGTTGAAGGAGATAAAAGTTCCGTGCGGGTGAGCGTCACGTTCGGCGCGGATGGTAAGGTGCAGAAGGTCGAGCATCTTGAATTACTGCCGGATGCAACGCTGCAAGCAGTGGAGCGGGCGGCGCGGCAGATTCAGTTCACGCCGCAGACGATTAACAGCGTTCCCGTCTCGGTGACGAAAGACGTTGAAATTCACTTCATGCCCGACTGAATCGTCGGTTAGAAAGTTTTGATGGACGAACAAACAGCGCGGCGCGAGATCGTGCGCGTCGGACAATTGTTGTACGAGCGCGGCTACGTCGTCTCTTCGGACGGCAACGTGAGCGTGCGTCTCGACGACGGGCGCATCGTCGCGACGCCGACGCAGATGAGCAAGGGACGCATGACGGAGGACTCGCTCGCCGTCACGGACATCGAAGGCAAGGCGCTCAACGACCGGCGCGCGTCGTCGGAGTTGGCGATGCACCTTCTGATTTACCGCGAGCGCAGTGAAGTCAAATCCGTCTGCCACGCGCACCCGCCGCACGGCTCTGCGTTCGCCGTCGCGGGGTTGGCGATTGACGAGCCGATTTTGTCCGAGGTGATTCTGACTCTGGGCTGCGTGCCGCTCGCGGAGTACGGCACGCCCTCGACCGACGAGTTGACGGAAGCGATGCTGCCGCTCGTCAAGTATCACAACGCGCTGCTGATGGCTAATCACGGGGCGGTCGCCTACGGCGCGGACGTGTGGCAGGCGTTCGACCGTCTCGAAACTCTGGAGCACACGGCGAAGATCGCCATCCTCGCGCGCGCACTCGGCGGGGCGCGCAACCTGCCGCCCGACTCGATTGAAAAATTAATCAACGTGCGCGAGCGCGCGGGCTACCTCGACGAGAACGCGCGCTGCCAGTCGTGCGGCTATTTACATGACACGCAGATCGTCTGCTCAACGGGCGAAAGAAGCGCGGGCGCGGGCAACGGCGCGGCGCGAAAGTCGGCGACGACGAACGGCGCAGGCAAGATTTCGCTGACCCGTGATGAACTCGTCGAGTTGCTGTGTCAGGCTGCGCTCACGGGCAAGTGAAAGTCGCAAACACGGCGGGCGAGACTTAGCGCGGCTTCGAGGAGTCGCCGGAGGTGAAGTCGCCGGAGAGGAGTCCAGCATCATGGCTAGTCGTCTCATCAATCGTGTGGAAATTGATCTGGCGCGCGATGTTTTCGGCGACCAGTTGCCTTATAACAAAATTCATTTCGCGAGCTATTACCTGCCGGGCAATCAAGGCGTGCCCGTGACGCTGGCCTCGGCGTCGTCGCTGATTCCCGTGCGCTCCCTGCGGAGCTACACGATCTATTTCGGCCCGGACGTTTTCCGCGACGGCGCGCACCTGCCGGGTGCGAGGAACGTTCTCATCCACGAGTTGACGCACGTCTGGCAGGGCCACCATAGTCTCTTCGCTTGGGAGTACATGATCGAATCCATGATCGCGCAGGGCCACGCGGTCATCATGAAGGGCGACCGCAACAGGGCTTACGACTACACGCCCGGCAACGCGTGGGACAGCTACAACGTCGAGCAGCAGGCCCTCATCGTGCAGCACTGGTTCACGCGCGGCATGCGCACGGACGACGAGTTATACAGCTACATCGCCGACCACATCCGCGCCGGACGGAATTAGTCTGCGGCGAGTCGGACAGCCTCGATGAGAGACACAACATGCGCGCGAAAGTTTGAAAGTCGCTTCCCCGGCGACGGGGGCGGCGGGTTAAAGGCGGCGCGGCTTGCTGTCCTGCTCGCTTGCTGCGCGCTTCTGACGGCGTGCCCGCCTGACGGAGGCGCTCTCGTCCCTCTGGCGAAGAGTGACGGCGCGCAAGTCGTCTCGGAGAAATTCAGGGATGATGCCTTGCGCGTCACGCGCGGCGGGTTGACGTTGACGGCGCGCGGCGTCTGGAGTGTCGCCGACGGCGCAACTTCCGTTATACTCGAAATCGTCAACGAGAACGCGGAAGCCTTGAGGGTGGATTTTCGACGCGCGGAGTTCGTCAACAACGAGAGCGGCACGCGCGCGTCTTTACGTTCGGCGAGCGACGAGAGCGGCGGCAACGGCCCTTCATTTCTTTCAGACGAGACGGCGGTGATCGCGGGTCGGGAAGCGAAGAAGTTCGCGCTCGAATTTGCCGTGAAGTCTGAAGACGGGCGCGCGGGTGTGCCGCGAAACTTTCTCGGACAGACGGCGACGTTGCGTTTGCCGTTAGAGATGAAAGCTGACCCGCCCGCGCAGGTCGAGTTCATTTTCGATTTTAAGTATGCGGAGCGACGGCCTTAACGTCGAAGTAGAAAGCGGAAGTTGTGTGAGAGCCGACGCAAGGGATGGTTCGTCTGAGTAATAACTATTAGTAGAGAAGGGGAGCGTAGAAGAAACATGTCTCAAGAAGCACTCGGAATGGTGGAGACTAAAGGGCTGGTCGCGATGATCGAGGCAGCGGACGCGATGGTCAAAGCCGCGAACGTCACGCTCGTCGGTTACGAGAAGATCGGCGCGGGGTTCGTGACGGCGATTGTGCGCGGCGACGTGGCGGCGGTCAAAGC
>JBAVPI010000300.1:0-1883 GCA_049692915.1 Pyrinomonadaceae bacterium | reverse complement strand
CGTCATGGCGCGCGAGTTCGCGGGCGAGGGAGCGCGTGTGGCGATTTGCGCGCGCGACCGCGCCGAACTCGAATTGGCGAGACAGGATTTAGAGAGACGCGGCGCGGACGTTTTCGCATGTCCCTGCGACGTGACCGACCGCGGGCAGGTCGGGGAGCTGATTGATCTCGTGACGAGACGCTTCGGCGGCGTGGATGTGCTCGTCAACAATGCGGGCGTGATTCAGGTTGGGCCGCTCGAAGAGATGACGCTCGAAGATTACGAAGAGGCGATGCGCGTCCATTTCTGGGGGCCGCTCTACACGACGCTGGCCGTGTTGCCGCAGATGCGTCGCCGCCGCGCAGGGCGCATCGTCAACGTCTCATCCATCGGCGGCAAGATCGGCGTGCCGCATCTCGTGCCCTACAGCGCAAGCAAATTCGCGCTCGTCGGACTCTCGGAAGGGATGCGCGCCGAACTGACGAAGGACGGCATCTACGTGACGAGCGTCTGCCCCGGATTGATGCGAACGGGCAGCCCACGCAACGCGACTTTCAAAGGACAGCATCGCGCCGAATACGCATGGTTCAGCGTGAGCGACGCATTGCCTTTCTCGTCCATCAAGGCAGAGCGCGCCGCGCGGCAGATCATCGCCGCCTGTCGTCGCGGTGACGCCGAGTTGATTATCAGTATGCAGGCCGTCGCCGCCGTCAAATTCCACGCGCTATTCCCCGAAGCGACCGCCGACATGCTGGCGCTCGCGGGCGCACTGCTGCCCGCGCCGGGCGGCATCGGGACGAGACGTGCCAAAGGCAAAGATAGCGAATCCGCCCTGTCGCCCTCTCCGCTCACGGCGCTCAACGAGAGCGCGGCGCGGAATAACAACGAAATGCTTTAGCCTGTTTTACGTCTGTTCGATTGAGGAGTAACAAAAAGTTGAATGATTCTCAGAAATGGCCGGACGTTTTGTGGATTGTGCGTCACGGCGAGAGCGCGGGGAACGTGGCACGCGAGCGAGCGGAGGCGGCGGGCCTCGGCTTGATTGAGATTGCGACCCGCGACGTGGACGTGCCGCTCTCTTCGCTCGGCGAAAGACAGGCGGCGGCCCTCGGTCGCTGGTTCAAGGCGATGCCGGACGAGCGCAGGCCGTCCGTCGTGCTCTCCTCGCCGTACCTCCGTGCACGAACGACCACCCAACTCGTGCTCGAAGCGGCGGGCATAGACCCCGGCCAGATTACTTTCGCGACGGACGAGCGCCTGCGCGAAAAAGAGTTCGGCATCCTCGACCGGCTGACGAAGACGGGCATTCAGGAAAAGTACCCGGAGCAGGCGGAGATTCGCACGGTGCTCGGCAAGTTTTATCATCGCCCGCCGGGCGGCGAGAGTTGGTGCGACGTGATCCTGCGTCTGCGCAGCGTCGTTGACACGTTGACGCGCGAGTATCGCGGCGAGCGCGTCCTCGTCGTCGCGCATTCGGTGATCGTCTTCTGTTTTCGATATTTGCTGGAGCGCATGACGGAGGATGAAATTCTCAACATTGACCGCGAGTACGATGTCGCTAACTGCTCCGTCACTTCCTACGAGTACGACCCATCGCGCGGGCCGAGCGGCAAACTCGCGCTCAATCTTTTCAACTTCGTCGCTCCGCTCGAAGAGGCGGGCGAGCAAGTCACCACGTCGAGCGACGTGCCGCTTGCGCCGAAATAATCTGAGGCATGAGATTGACGGCGTAACCCGCCCCGCATATCACGCATGAAGAAACCAGACACAGCGACTCTCATCACAGCGAAAATCTTAAGCGGCATGCCGCTGCCGTTGCCGGGCGAGGGCGGCGACAAAGAGGATCGCGGGCGCGTGCTGGTGATCGGCGGCAACTCGGAATTGCCGGGCGCGATCATCCTCGC
>JBAVPI010000299.1:0-9821 GCA_049692915.1 Pyrinomonadaceae bacterium | reverse complement strand
GCTTCGGCACGAACCCGTAAAGCTGAGGGGTCAGACGACGCGGGGCACGTATGTTGTGCCGCTCGCTTCGACGGCGGGAGAACTCCGAGGCGCGCTCCGCAGTTTAAGGGCGGAGCGCGCCCCTTTGAGGCGGGCATCCCTGCGGCTACAATTCGTGCATCTAAGCGGGCAGCGTCGAATTAACGGCGCTGCTCGTTTTACTTGAAGCGGATTGCGCAAACGCGCGGAGCGGCGAGCCGGAGTCGCCGTCGCCCTTCCTGATAAAGCCGCCGTCCCTTGAGAAACTTGAGATGCCTATGAACGCACTTCCCGCACTCGCCGCGTCGCTCTTCTCCGACGGACTGCTCCAGCGGTATCTGGACGAGACGCTCTCGAAGACGGCGCACAACGTCAGCCCGATGTACCGCTTCGATCTCTTCGACTGGGTGGTGCTGACGACTTACTTCCTGATTCTGTCGGCGCTCGCCGTCTATGGCGCTTACCGCATCAAGCAGGTCGTGGACTTCTGGCGTTACCGCAACATCGGGCCGCGTCCGAGAGCGCTCTTCACGGAAGACGAACTGCCGCGCATCACCGTCCAGCTACCGCTCTTTAACGAGTTGTACGTGGTCGAGCGACTGCTCGGCGCGGTGACGGCGATTGACTACCCGCGCGAACTGCTTGAGATTCAAGTGCTCGACGATTCGACCGACGAGACCAGGGGCGAGGCGAGCCGCATCGTCGAACGCTACGCGCGGGCGGGGTTCGACATTCAATTCATACATCGCGACGACCGCACCGGCTACAAGGCGGGCGCGCTTGAGAACGGACTCAAAACAGCGAAGGGCGAACTCGTCGCCATCTTCGACGCCGACTTCGTGCCGCGTCCCGACTCGTTGCGCAAACTCGTACATTTTTTCAGCGACCCGCTCGTCGGTTGCGCGCAGATGCGTTGGTCACACATCAACGGCGCTTACAACCTGCTGACGCGGCTGCAAACCATCCTGCTCGACGGCCACTTCGTCATCGAGCAGACGGTCAGGAATCGCACGGGCGGCTTCTTCAACTTCAACGGCACGGCGGGCATCTGGCGCAGGCGCACGATTGAACTCTCCGGCGGCTGGCAGCACGACACGCTGACGGAAGACACAGACCTCTCTTTCCGCGCGCAGTTGATGGGCTGGCGTTTCGTCTATTTGCTCGACGAAGACGCGCCTTCGGAAGTGCCCGTCGAGATCAACGCTTTCAAGGCACAGCAGCGGCGCTGGGCCAAAGGCGTAACGGAGGTCGGCTTAAAACTCTACCCGCGCATCCTCAACGCGGATTTGCCGCGCCGCGTCAAACTCGAAATGTTTTTCCGTCTGACGGGCAACATCAGTTACCCTCTGATGATTCTGACGAGCCTGCTTCAGTTCCCGCTCCTGCTCGTGCGCTACAATCAGGGTTTTTATAACCTGATGCTCTTCGACTTGCCGCTCCTCTTCTTCTCGACCGCCTCGGTCGTCCTCTTCTACGGCTCGGCCATCTGGTATCTGGACGCGCCGCACACGCGCGGGCGCAGGCTGCTGCACCTGCCGCTCGTGATGGCGCTGGGAATCGGCCTCGCCTTCTCGAACGCGCGTGCCGTGCTCGAAGCCCTGCTGCGTATCAAGACGGAGTTCGTGCGCACGCCGAAGTACAGGGTCGAAGGCGACGCGGCGAGCGATGCGACGTGGAAGCGCAAGAAATATCGTCGCGGCGGCGGCTGGCTGCCCCTCTTTGAACTAGGCTTCGCGCTCTATTTCGTGCTCGCGATTTCCTACGCCGCGCACATGGGAATGTGGGGCACGATCCCTTTTCTCTCGCTCTTCTGCTTCGGCTACGGCTACATGGGCGTGATGAGTTTGCTGCAAACCTCAGGCGTCAAACACTGGCTCGACTCATTGCGCCCGTCCGTCGGGGTCGGTCAGGGTTGAGACGGGGACGTACAACGCTTCCGTCGAGTCCGGTAAAGTGATGTCGGGAAAGACTGCACGTGCCGTTGAAAGTTTCAACGTGTCGTTGAATAAGATGGCGAGCCGTTTGGAAGATTCAACCGGCGTCCCGAACGTTTCAGCGAGCCGGTTGAGACTTTCAACCAGCCGTTGAAACTTTCAACCAACAAATTACCTCGTTCAACTGCCGGTTGAACGTTTCAACCGCTCTCCCAAACGATGCGCGAAGCCGGTTAAAGAGTCCTGCGCTCCGGTTAAAGAAGTAAACCTCACAAAAGATATGTTCAACGGGTCGTTGATAATTTATTTCGAGGCGCAACACCTGTCAGTATCGCCTGAGATAATGTTACGTGGCCCGGCGTCAAGAGAAAATCGCAAGCAGACACAGGTGTTACTCGCGTGTTGCTTGCTGCGACCATCTCTTGTCTCTTCCTCCTTGATTCTTGCCGAGCCGTGACATAACATCTCGCCTTCCACGAGGGCGTTGCAAAGTACGCGCAAGCTTCCGTCCCGTGCGCCGCGTTTGACCGAAACGACGCGCCGCCGAGGGAAATCATCCCAAGACCCGAATCATCCAACTCCGAGAGGAACACATGACACGTAAATCCACCCCCCTGTTCGCCACGCTCTGCGCGCTGGTCGTCGCACTCGTCTGCCTGTCGGTCGGCGCGCACGCACAGTCGCAGGCTTCGACCGGCAACATCGAAGGCCGCGTGCTCGACCCTAACGGCGCAGTCATTCCCAATGTGACAGTCACAGCGAAAAATCAAGATACCGGCTTTGAAAGAACCGCCACGACTGACGGCGACGGCAACTACCGCATCATTCTTCTCCCTCCCGGCGCGTACTCCGTCAGCATTTCGGGTGCTCAAGGGTTTGAACAGAGAGAGGTAAAGAATGTCGGCGTGACAGTCGGCGGCAAGACGCCGCTGGAAGTTACCCTGACGATTGGCGGGAATGTTAAGGAAGAGATTGTTGTACTTGACGGTGGCGACTCTGGGCCTGTCATCGAAACAACGCGCACCTCCGTCTCGACCACCATCAACAATCGCTCCATCGAGAATCTGCCGATCAACGGGCGCAACTTTCAAGACTTCGCCACGCTCTCGCCCGGCGTCATTCGCGACCCGCGCGGCGGCGATCTCTCCGTCGGCGGCCAGCGCGGAACTTTCAACAGCGTGCAGGTTGACGGCGTGGACAACAACAACACCTTCTTCGGTCAGGCTCTCGGTCGCGGCGGCGTCCGCCCGCCTTATCAATTCTCCGAAGAGTCCGTGCAGGAGTTTCAGGTTAACCAGAACGGCTTCTCGGCGGAGTTCGGGCGCGCGGGCGGCGCGATCATCAACGTCGTCACGAAGTCCGGCACGAACGCCTTTCACGGCGGCCTCTTTGAATACTTCCGCGACGAAGCCTTAAATGCCAACGACCCCATCACCATCGCCAACCAGTCGCGGCGCGGCCAACCGAACAAGCGCGCTCCCTCGCGCATCAACCAGTTCGGCGGGCGCATCGGCGGCCCCATCAAGAAGGATCGCGCCTTCTTCTTCTTCACCTACGACGGCCAACGCTCGGACGTGCCGCAGGTCTTGGACGTGCCGAACATCGCCGCCGCGTCCGCTCTCGCGCAAAGCCTCATCGTGCCGAAACTCGGCAACTATCAGGTCGGGCGCACGCAGGACGTTTTTCTAGGCAAGACCGACATCACCCTCAACGATAAGAATCAACTCTCCGTCCGTTATAACCATCAGGGCTTCACCGGCGCGAACAACGAAAATAACGGCCCGCTCTCCGTCGCGGAACATTCGGGCGACAGCCTCGTCAAGAGCGACACCGTGTCGGGCACGCTCGCCTCGACGCTGACGACGCAACTCGTCAACGAGTTTCGCTTTCAGTTCGCGCGCGACAAAGAGCCGGGCGAGGCCAACAGCGACCAGCCCGAAGCCGTCATCGGCACAGGCGCGGGCACGAACCTGAGCATCGGGCGCAACAACTTCAGCCCGCGCGAAACCACCATCAAGCGCGTCCAGTTCATTGACAACCTCTCTTACATCGCGGGCCGCAACAGCTACAAGTTCGGCGTGGACATCAACCGCGACCGCATCCTCAACTTCTTCCCCGGCATCTTCAGCGGCTCTTACACGTTCCCCTCGTACGCCGCCTTCGCCGCCAACGCGCCCTCCGCCTACACGCAGAACTTCGCTGGCGCGGGCACGAGCGGCGGGACGACCGAGCCGGACATCACGGAGTATGCCGCCTTCGCGCAGGACGACTGGCGCGTTACGTCGAAGCTCACGCTGAACCTCGGCGTCCGCTACGACTACGAGAAACTCGCCTGCCCGCCCGTCCAGAACACAGACCCGCTGCTGCTGGCGAACGGCGTGGACACGAGCCGCTGCCCGAAGGATAAAAACAATTTCGCGCCGCGCACAGGCTTCTCTTACGCGCCGGACGAGAAGACGGTCGTGCGCGGCGGCTACGGCATCTATTACGCGCGCACGCCCGCCATCGTGCTCGGCACGGCCCATTCGCAGAACGGCGTCAACGTCACCGGCATCAACCTAACCGCCGCGCAACTCGCCGTCGCCGGCCTTCGCTATCCGAACATCCTGACCGCGCCGCCCACGGGCACGTCCGCGAACCCGAACCTCTTCCTCTTCGCGCCGAACTACGTCGCGCCCTACGTCCAGCAGGGCAGGCTCGGCGTCGAGCGCGAAGTCGCACATAACTTGAGCGTCTCGGCGACGTATCTTTTCTACAAGGGCGTTCACCTGACGCGCACGCGCGACATCAACCTGTTCGCGCCCGCCGCGTTCACGCGCGTCGGCCCCGACGGGCAGACCTACACGTTCCAACGCTTCGCCAGCACCACCGTCCGGCCCATCTCGCGCGCCGTCGGACTCTCCTATAACCGCATCAACTATTTCGAGAGCGCGGGCAAGTCTCTCTACAACGGCCTCGCCATACAGGCCACGCAACGCCTGACACGCGGCTTCCAGTTCATCGCCGCCTATACTTTCTCTAAGGCTAAGGATGACCGCCCCGACCAGACCATAGTCGTCGTCGGCGCGGACGATGCCAAGATCGTCCAGAACCAGCTCAACCCCGGCGACGACTACGCGCGCTCAGACACAGACCTGCGCCACCGCTTCGTCTTCAGCCCCGTCTATGAGTGGGGCCATATCGGTTGGAGCGACAACGCGTTCCTGCGCGCTCTCTTGAGCGACTACACGTTCTCGACCATCGCGCAGTTCCAGTCGGGCACTCCCTACTCGGCGCTCGTCAGTGGCGACCCGAACAACGACGGCAACCGCTCGAACGACCGTCTGCCCGGTACAGAGCGTAACCAGTTCACGACACCTGCCGTCTATCAGTTCGACGCGCGCCTGACGCGCAGCATCCACATCCGCGAGGAGATGCGCGTGCGCCTCATCCTCGAAGCCTTCAACATCTTCAACCGCGCCAACGTGGCGACGGTCAACAACACGTTCTTCAACTATTCCGGCGGCATCGCGGGCACGCTCACCGCGCCCTCTGCGGTCTCCGCCTTCGGCACTCCGCGCACGTTCTCTTCGCCTGCGTCGGGCACGACCACCTTCGCCACCCCGCGCCAACTCCAACTCGCCGTCAAGTTTGATTTCTAAACTGCGAGCGCACGCGGACACACGAAAGCGGCGGGTTGCACGAAAAGCAACCCGCCGCTTTTTTTCTTCAACAGTCGCGGCACGCGCGGGGCAAAACTCCGTCTCTACAATTATTCACCCCGCCAACCGGTATGCTTAAATAACCGCGTGGCTCTCAATTCAAGTCTCAGAGCGCCGGAAGAAGTGCGCGCCGCTGTTCCGCCGATCCTGCTCGTGCTCGCGGCGGCGTTGCTGTGGAGCACCGGCGGTCTGTTCATCAAGTCAACGCCGCTCACAGCCTACGAGCTTTCGCTCGGTCGCTCTTTGCTCGCCGCCCTGACCGTCGCTTGGTTCACGCGCCGCGAGGGATTCGGCTTGAACGGCGTGACCGTCATTGCCTCCGTGCTTTACGCCGCACTGCTTCTGCTGTTCGTCATCGCCAACAAGTTGACGACCGCCGCCAACGCCATCTTTCTCCAGTACACCGCGCCCGTCTATGTCATGCTCTTCGAGCCGCTGATGTACAGGGAGAAGTTTCGTGCGCGCGACTTCGTCGTGGTGCTCTGCTGCGTGGGCGGGATGTCGCTCTTCTTCGTCGGCCAACTGAGGCCGCAGGACGTGAGCGGGAATTTCGCGGCGCTCGCCTCCGGTCTGTGCTTCGCTTTCTTTCTCCTGCTCCTGCGTCATCCGCACGCGGCGCGCGTCAATCGTGCGTCGTCCGTCATCTACGGAAACGTCCTGCTCTGCGTCCTCTGCGCGGCGTTGCTGTGGGGCGACGCCGTGCCGGGTTTCATCCGCGACGGGGGCATCATCGGCGCGAAGGATGTCGTCGTCGTGGCTTATCTGGGCGTCGTTCAAATCGGGTTGGCCTACACGCTTTTTACGCTCGGCATCGCGCGGGGCGTGCGCGCGCTCGACGCAGACGTCGTCGGCTACGTCGAGCCGGTCTTGAATCCTGTCTGGGTCGCCGTCTTCATCGGCGAGCGCCCCTCTGCGTGGGCGATGCTCGGCGGCGCAATCATCATCGCCGCCGTGTTGACGCACACAGGGATGAGCGCGAAGTCCAAAGCTCAGGCGCGGCTGGCGGCCTGAAAGCGGATCGCTTCGATAACTGACCTGCGCGAAAGTCGTCCGGCGGTGCTAAAATCGCCGGGCCGAACCCGCCGGGGTAAAACGACGTAATAAGCAAACGGTGTCCGTCGAATGTGGCATGATGAATCAGTGGTCAAGACATCTGCGCCCTTCATTCATCGTTCATCATTCCGCATTCCATATTTCACAGAGGAGGCGCGACGCGGCGCGAATTTTATGAGTGATTTGCGAAACTGGCTCGAACAACTCGGTGACAAAATTCCCGGTTACAGCGGGTACTCGGCGCGCGAGCGTCGTCGCGACGCCGACAAGGAGCAGCGCGAGCGTCTGGCCGACCGCCTGCGCGCGGCGAAAGAGCCGCTCAACGAAGCCGTGCGGCGGCTCAGTTCATCGGGCCGCTTGATGAGCGTCGGCCCCGCCGACCGGCTGTTGAAGAAGATTGACGGCGCGGAGAACCGCGTGCGCTTCGCCAGCTACGGCTACGCCGGATTTTTCGACGCCGCGCGGATTGACGAACCGCAACTCGACGCGCTCTATCAATTCGATCACGCGCTCATCGAGGCGGTGGAAGAGATCGCACGGCTCGCGGGCGAGTACAGAGACAAGATCGCCGACGAATCTTATCTGCCCACGGCGCTTGAGGGGGCCGTGGATAAATTCAATCACACCTTCGACGAGCGCCACCGCGCGGTCGAAAATTTTCGACCGCAGGGCGACGCGCCGGGCCAACCGATGTTCGGCGTGTAAATCTTGACGGGGAAGTTAAAAGAGATTCCTTTTAGATAAAGTAAGCCGCGGCGTCCGTCGAGTCGGGCGCTCGAATGATAAGGAGAGGGCAGATGGCTATTGAAGTCTTGCAGTATTTCGACCCGACGGGCACGCAGATCGTCCACCGCATCCCCGAAGGCGGCTCGACCGACATCAAGATGGGCGCGCAACTCATCGTGCAGGAGAGCCAGTCGGCGGTCTTCTTCCGCGACGGCAAGGCGCTCGACACCTTCGGCCCCGGTCGCCACACGCTGACGACGATGAACGTGCCGCTCCTGACGCGTTTAATGTCCATCCCGTTCGGCGGCACGTCGCCCTTTCAGGCGGCGGTGGTCTTCGTCGCGCGCAGCACTTTTCAGGACATGAAATGGGGCACGAAAGAGCCGATTCCTTTCCGCGACGCGGAGCTTTACATGGTGCGCCTGCGCGCCTTCGGCAAGTACGCGTTTCGCGTCTCCGATCCGCAACTCTTCGTCAACTCCATCGTCGGCACGCGCGGCATGGTCTCGACGCAATCGGTCGCGGACTATCTGCGAGACTTGATCGTCGCGCGCTTGAACGATCTGCTCGGCGAGAATCTGAAGACCGTCTTCGACCTGCCCGCCATGTACGACGAACTGGCGACGAGCGTCAGGGCGAGAGTCGCCGACGACTTCAGCAAGCAGGGGCTGGAACTCGTGGAGATGCTCGTCTCGGCCATCACGCCGCCCGAAGAAGTGCAGCAGAAGATTGACGAGCGTTCGAGCATGAGTGCGCTCGGCGACATGGACAAGTACATGCGCTACAAGGCGGCGGAGGCTCTGCCGGACGCAGCCAAGCAGCCCGGCGGCGCAGCCGGTCAGGGCATGGGAATCGGCCTCGGCTTCGGTCTCGGCAAGATGATGTCGGACGCCATCGGCGGAGGTCAGGGAGGCGGACAGGGAGGCGGGCAACAGGCGCAGGGCAGCGGCTCGACGCAGGTTGCGCCGTGCCCGAAGTGTGGTACGCCGAACCCTTCGGGCGCGAAGTTCTGTCTCAACTGCGGCGCACCGCAATCGTCGCCGGAAGCCGCGACAGTCGAGTGCCCGAACTGCCACGCGCGTTCACAGGCGGGCGCGAAGTTCTGCATGAGTTGCGGCCAATCGCTCGAACCGAAGAACTGCTCGAAGTGTGAAACGCCGCTCCAATCGGGCGCGAAGTTCTGCGCCAACTGCGGTACGCAGGCATGAAGCGATGACGTGCAGCTATTGCCACGGTGTCAGCGAAGAGGGCGCGACGAAGTGCGCGAACTGCGGCGCGCCCCTTGAAGCGGCGGGTGCGACTGACTTTCGTTTCTGCCCTCATTGCCGGAAGCGTCTGCTCGCGCTCGGCAGTCCCGCGTGCAGTTATTGCGGGCGAAGCTTGCCGGAGAATTACGTGAAGGCGCGCGAGGCGATGTGGCAGCGCATCAAGGATGTGAACGCGGGAGGTTCGGGCGCGGAGCAACTCGAAGCGTTGGAGAATGAAACGGACGACGACGTGCGGCGGGCGCTCAAAGCTTTGTTCGACCTCAATAATTCAAAACGGCGCAGTTAGTCTCGCACTCGATATCTGCACGACCGCACGGCACGCGGCCTCACACAAGCTAATTTTTATTTACTGCCTTGAGAATTTCCAACGCACGTTTGAGCGCGCGGTCGCGTCCCGTCTGGAGGTCGCGGCGCGTGGGGCTGACCATCTCGTCTGGCCGGACGCCCGCGCCCTCAAGTCGCTTGCCGCCCATCGTGTGATAGTCCATCTCGCTCACGTCGAGCAATCCGCCATCGGGAAGCGCATGGCGTCGGCGGATGCCGAGCACGCAGCCGCAGGTGTTTTCGCCGACGACCGTGGCGCGCTCCTCTTCCTTCAGCGCGGCGACGAGAACTTCGGACGCGCTCGCCGTCTTCGCGCTCGTGAGCACCACGACGGGGCCGCGAAAACTTGTCAGCATCTCGGCGGTCGAGACGGGCAGAGAGCGCGTGTGCGGCTCTAACTGGACGCGGCCCGCGCGGTCTGTGAACTGTCCGAGACTTTGACCGACCGGCAAAAACGTCGAGGCGATGTCGGCCATCGCTTCGGCCTCTCCGCCTCCGTTCTCGCGCAGGTCAACGACGAGGCCGCGCGCGTCCTTCAGTTCGTCCTTCAGCGCGCGCAAAAAACCGGCGGCGATCTCCTCCGTGAAGATGTTGAACTGCACGACGCCGACGTGCCCGTCTTCCCGTCGCACCCGCAACGCGGGCGGGCGCGCATGCATCTCGCGCCTGAGTTGGACGCGCTTTTCACGCCCTTCCCCGTCGCGGAAAATTACCGAGACGTAGGAGTCGCGCGGGCCGTCGAAGAGTCTCGCGACGACGAGGAAGCGTGCCGTCACGGAGGCGTTGGAAGCCTGCTC
>JBAVPI010000298.1:0-2884 GCA_049692915.1 Pyrinomonadaceae bacterium | reverse complement strand
CTTCATCACCCCGGTAAAAGACCGTCGCCTGTCCGGGCGTGATGGCGCGCTGCGGTTCGTCGAAGCGGACGCGGACGCGTCCCGCGCCGTCTGGTTCAATCGTCGCGGGCGCGGCTTCGTGACGATAGCGGATACGCACGTCGGCGCGCACCTTTGCGTCGGGCGCGTCAAAGGCGATCCAGTTGACGCCCGCCGCGATGAACTCCGTGCTCAACAGTTCCGCCGCGTCGCCGACCACGACGCGGTTCGAGTCCGCTTCGATGTTGACGACGTAGAGCGGTAACGCACGCGCGATGCCGAGGCCGCGCCGCTGGCCGATTGTGTAGTGATGAATCCCTGTGTGCTCGCCGAGCACCTCGCCGCCGGTGCTGACGATCTCGCCGTGTCGCGGCGCGCGGCCTGCTTCGCCTTCGACTTCGAGATAGCGATCAATGAAGCCCGCATAGTCGCCGTCGGGCACGAAACAGATTTCCTGCGACTCCTCCTTTTCCGCGACCGCCAGTCCGTAACGACGTGCCACTTCGCGCACTTCCGGCTTCGACATCTCGCCGAGGGGGAACATGGAATGCGCCAGTTGTTCCTGCGTCAGTTCCCATAGAAAGTAGGATTGATCTTTGCGTAAATCCTCGCCGCGCAGCAGACGGTAACGCGCCGTCTCTTCGTCAAACTCGACGCGCGCGTAATGGCCCGTCGCCACCTTGTCGCAACCGAGGCTGCGCGCGAGGCGGTCGAGCGAAGCGAACTTGAGACGGCTGTTGCACGCGACGCACGGAATCGGCGTCTCGCCCTCCAGATAGCTCGCGACGAACGGGCGCACTACGTCGCGCTCGAAGTCGTTCTCAAGATTGAGGACGTAGAAGGGAAAGCCCAACTCCTCGGCCACGCGCCGCGCATCGTACACGTCGTCGAGCGAGCAGCAACGACTGGGAAGGGCTTCGCCGTCTGCGTCAACGCTCAAACCCCTTCGCTGATTCCACAACTGCATCGAGAAGCCGACGAGTTCATGCCCCGCCTCCCTCAAAATCGCCGCCGCCGCCGAAGAATCAACGCCGCCGCTCATTGCCACCGCAATCTTCATCTCTTCACAAAATCCTATCCAAAATGCTCGGTTTGCCGCAAATTTACGGCGGGTGTTACTATGCACCCGTTATGTCGTCAACCACTTTTCGACGCTTGTAGGATACCTGAATCAGGTCAGTACGTCAGCCTGCGGCGCATGACGGATGGCGGGGAATAAAGTTTGAATTCGCGGCATGAGGAAAAGGACGGTGCACAGTGACGCTCGAAGAAAGAATCGTTCGTCTTGAAAACGCTTTAGCCACGCTGGGGGAACTGTCCGCCGACCACAAGCGCCGCTCGACACGCATTGAGGAGTCTTTTCTCATGCTCGTTAAAATGATTAGAAATCATGACGACGGCATAGACGAATTAACAGCCGCACAAACGAACGCCGACCGGAGAATCGCCGCGCTCGCCGACGCGCAGATTCGTGCTGAAGACAATTCGCGCGACATGAAGGTTGCGCAGACGAACGCCGACCAGAGGATTGCCGCGCTCGCCGACGCCCAAATTCGCGCTGAAGATAATTCGCATGAGATGAAGGTTGCACAGATAAATGCTGACCGTAGAATCGCTGCCCTCGCCGATGCCCAAATTCGTGCTGAAGACAACTCGCGCGAGATGAAGGTTGCACAGACAAATGCAGATCAGAGAATCGCCGCCCTCGCCGATGCGCAGATTCGTGCTGAAGATAATTCGCGCGACATGAAAGTTGCGCAGACGAACGCCGACCAGAGGATTGCCGCGCTCGCCGACGCCCAAATTCGCGCTGAAGATAATTCGCGTGAGATGAAGGTTGCGCAGACGAACGCTGACCAGAGAATCGCCGCGCTTGCCGACGCCCAAATTCGCACGGAAGAGGCGCTCTCAAAAATGTTTGAAGCGCAGGCTCACACGGATCGGCGTCTTGATGCGCTGATAGACATTGTGCAGGGCGGACGCAACGGAAAGTCTTGAGGCGCATTTGCCCATAACACGGCGGGACGAACCATTAACATAATCCGCTGATTGTCCCTTCAAATAAAAAAATGCCAGAGAGAGCCATCGAAGAATACATCGTCGCCGACGAACCCTATTACCTCGCCATCGCGCGCGAGGTCGAGTTGTTCGAGGCGGCGCACGCCGCGCGGCTGCCCGTCATGTTGAAGGGGCCGACCGGTTGCGGCAAGACACGCTTCGTCGAGCACATGGCGTGGCATCTGGGCCGCCCGCTCATCACCGTCGCCTGTCACGAAGACCTCTCGGCGACAGACCTCGTCGGGCGCTTTCTCCTTGAAGGCGGCGAGACGGTCTGGCACGACGGCCCGCTCACGACCGCCGTCCGCCACGGCGCGATCTGTTATCTGGACGAAGTGGTCGAAGCGCGCAAGGATACCGTCGTCATCATCCACCCGCTGACGGACGACCGCCGTCGTCTGCCCATCGAGAAGCGCGGCACGATCCTCGATGCGCCGGACGACTTCATGCTCGTCGTCTCATATAACCCCGGCTACCAGTCAATCCTCAAAGACCTCAAGCAGTCCACGCGTCAACGCTTCGTCGCGCTGGAGTTCGACTATCCGCCGCCGGAACTCGAAGCCGAAATCGTCGCGCGCGAGGGCGGCGTTGACTTGCAGGCCGCGCGCGACCTCGTGCTCATCGGGCAGAAGATCAGAAATTTGCGCGGCCACGGCCTCGAAGAAGGCGTCTCGACGCGCCTGCTCATCTACGCCGCGCAGATGACGGCGCGCGGCATCCCCGCCATCAACGCCGCCGAAGTCGCGCTCTGCTCGCCCATCACCGACGACCGCGAGTTGCAACGCAGCATCCGCGAAATCGTCACCAC
>JBAVPI010000297.1:0-1751 GCA_049692915.1 Pyrinomonadaceae bacterium | reverse complement strand
ATGTCGTGCGGACCGAGCGTGATATCGGCGATGCTGTCCTTGAACTTCTCCCACGCAGCGTCGTATGTCTTGCGTAGGTCCCAAGCGTCTGCGAGAGGTCGCACCTTCTCCCACGATGTCACGTGCTGTGCGTTGCCGTAGACACGCTGCGCGTAGCCCTCGGCCTCTCCGACCCGTATCGTCCTGATCTGCCCGGCAGGGCGCTGGGACGAAAGGCCGGGGATGGGAGCGTGTAGGTACTGTGCCCCGTAGATGCTCGATGGCTGCTTCTTGCTCAGGATCACGGGGTCGATTCCATGCAGGCTTAGGGCCTGAGCACAGAAGAGTCCTGCTGGTCCGCATCCGAGGACTGCGACGGTTGAGATGACGCTACCTCCTTCATATCTTCGACAATCGTTTCGATGTAGACGATCTTGTCTACCCGAGCCATGACGGGTTCGATGAACGATACCCCGTACTCAAAATCCCTCCCCGATACCACGCCAGTAACCTCAGCGTCGAAGTGGTTCCAATAGACTTCGACGTTGACGTTACGCGGGATTGCGTTACGCAGCTTTGCGTAAAACAGACGGCCTGTATCGAGTGGCCGGTCAAGAAGCTTGAAGACGGCGTTCTCAAACACTTCGCCGTTCTCCTCATAGATGCAACTCGCCCAATCAACTAGCGGCGATTGAACTTCTCCGATCCTCAACACAAGTACCTCCAAAAAGAGCGGTGGCCCGCCCCCTGAGGGACGGGCCGATGCTCGTGGGTGGCCTAGACCGGCTCTTCTGTGTCGTCGGTGCGGAGGCGTGCGATCAGCACGTCCTTCTTGCCTTTGGTCTCCAGCTCCCTGTCCTTGCACTCCTGGCGGAGCGCCTTGATGCTCATGTCGTCGTAGTTGTCCTCCGGCTCCTCGTCCTCCTCGTCATCTTCTTCTTCGTCGTCCTCCTCGTCGTCATCCTCCTCGTCCTCGTCATCTTCTTCGTCCTCGTCCTCGTCCTCAGGGCGCGCCTCCTCGATCAGCTCCCTGAGGTCGTCGTCGGACATCGACTTCTTGACGGTGATGTCGAGTTCCTCGTCCTTGATGATCGCCTTCAGCTGCGAGCGGTTCATCCCGGCCAGGTCGTCGTCGCCCTCGTCCTCGTCGTCATCCGGCTCCTCGTCCTCACCCTCCTCGGCGGCGGGGCCGTCGTACTTCATGAGCTTGCCGATGTTGGGGCGGTAGTCGCCGTTTTGGTCGGTGTCCTCGCGCAGCCTGAGGAGGCACTCCTTCCCCTCGATGGTGGCGAGGTTGCCGCCCTTGGGCTTGAGGCCGAACGCCGCGACCAGTTCCTTCAGCCGCCGCGCCCAGGAGGCGCTGGTGTCGACCGGCGCGTAGTACCACAGCTGGCCGTACTTCTTCTTCAGCTTCTTGCCGTCGGCGTCCTTGGTCAGCTGGAAGATGACCTCGTACTGCGGCTGGCCGCTGCTCTTGCTCTCGACCTGGTTGATCGACTCGACCTTGCCGACGTACACCCCGACGGGGGCTGGCGTGAAGTCGCTCTCGACCTTGGATACGTCGCCGTACTTCAGTACCTTCGCCACTACTTGGCTCCCTTCTTGACGCGTCTGCGCCGGTTGGCTCGCGGCTTCTCAAGGCCGCGCTTGCTCTCGACCGCCTCGATGATTTGTGTCATCGTCGGGCGGTAAAGTTTGTAGTTGTCGAACATGTCGAACTGGTCCTTGGCGTAGACGTGCTCGTTCTCCATGAAGTGGAGGACTCGCGTGCC
>JBAVPI010000296.1:0-1693 GCA_049692915.1 Pyrinomonadaceae bacterium | reverse complement strand
ACGCGCGACGAGTTGCTGGCTCACCGTCTCGTCGCGCCCGAACGCGTCGCGGTGATTCCGAACGGCGTCCACCCCGCGTACACGCGCGAGGGGACAGCGGAGGCAACGCGTGCGGCGGCGCGACTGCTGGGCGACTATGACGAGAGAGCGATTGAACTTCTCCACGTCGGGAGCACAATCGAGCGCAAGCGGATAGACGTGCTGCTTGAGGTGTTTGCCTCTGTGCGTCGAAAATTTCCGCGCGCGCGACTCGTCCGCGTCGGCGGCGCGTTCACGCCCGCGCAGGAAGCACAGGCCACACGACTCGGCGTGCGCGATGCCATCCGGGTGCTGCCCTACGTCTCGACGGAGGTGCTGGCCGCCGTCTATCGCCGCGCGGCGCTCGTCCTGCAACCCTCGGAACGCGAGGGCTTCGGGTTGCCGCTCGTCGAGGCGCTCGCCTGCGGGACGCCCGTGGTCGCGAGCCGCCTGCCGGTGCTTTGCGAAGTCGGCGGGACTGAGGCCGTGACGTACTGCGCAACCGGCGAGACGACCCGGTGGAGCGAGAGCGTCGTTCATCTACTCTTAGAGCGCGGCGACGATTCCGCGAGTTGGGAGCGACGGCGCGAAGCGTGCGTGCGCCGCTCATCACAGTTTACGTGGGACGAATACGTGGCGAAGACAATCGCGCTCTACGGGGAAGTTTTAGCGTCATGCGGTTAAGGGTCGAGGACGCAGGCGCGACGGCGACGCACGTTGCGCACGTCGTTCAAGGGCGCGAGACGCGAGCAGCACGCGTCCCGCGAATCCTCCACATAGGCAAGTTCTACCCGCCGCACAGGGGCGGCATGGAGACGCACCTGCGCGATCTGTGCGAGCGTCTGCGGCCCGCGGTGGACGCGTCCGTGCTGGTCGCGGGCGAGGGCGACGTTGAGACGACGCAGGAGTGCATCAACGGCGTCGGTGTGACGCGCCTGCGCACGCTCTTCAACCTAGGAGCCGCGCCCGTCTGCCCCGGCCTTGCGCGACGCATACGCGAGTCGCGCGCCGACCTCGTACACCTCCACTTTCCGAACCCGACGGCCATCATCTCCTACCTTGCGAGCGGCCATCGCGGCCCCCTCGTCGTCACGTATCACAGCGACATCGTGCGCCAGAAAATCATGGGCCGCGCCTTTCGCCCCGTGCTCGAACATTTCCTGCGACGCGCGCGCGCCATCATCGTCACCTCGCCGGACTACTTGCAAAGTTCGCCCGTGCTCGGACGCTTTCGCGAACGCTGTCGCGTCATCCCGCTCGGCATCGCGCCCGAACAGTTCGAGGGCGTGGACGCCGAAGCCGTGCGGCGCATACGCGAACGCTACGGCCCGCGCATCGTGCTCGGCGTAGGCCGCCTGATTTACTACAAAGGCTTTGCGCATCTCGTCCGCGCCATGCGCGACGTGGAGGCGTGCCTGCTCATCATCGGCACGGGGCCGCTCAAGAGGGAACTTGAGCGGGAGAGAGAAGCGCTCGGCGAACAACGCGGGCGCGTTCACTTTCTTGGCGAAGTGGCGGACGCCGCGCCCTACTTTCAGGCGGCGGACGTGTTCGCGCTCTCCTCAACCGCGCGCAGCGAAGCGTTCGGCATCGTGCAACTGGAAGCGATGGCGTGCGGCGTCCCCGTCGTCAACACGCGCCTGCCCTCAGGCGTCCCCTACGTTTCGCCCGACGG
>JBAVPI010000295.1:0-6498 GCA_049692915.1 Pyrinomonadaceae bacterium | reverse complement strand
CTTTATAAGACTTCGACTAACGACCGACCCAAGCTCAGATGGCGTTGACCAGTGTTTACACATTTTCTGTTGAACTAATTCGCGGAAGGTTTCTAATTTGGCTTTTCCTTCATCAGACTGTTCTGATCTTGATGCAGGAATAGAACCGGGATTTCGATGTATGAATCCAATGACTGGCTTGCCCTGAGAAACTGCATACTCATATTCCATCTGCGTATAACTCAATCCAGTTGTAGACATAGAACCATAGCGACCACCAACAATTACAATATAGTAATCACAATCATCAATAACTTTTTTTATTAGAGTCCATTGATCTTCATCAGCGGCTGGAAACAATTCCATCCCTGCCGGAATACAGTCAAGCTCAAGTAAAGCTTGAATGACTTCTTGGCGTTCTTCTTGTAAATCTTGATACGTTGAACTGACAAAAACTTGGTACCTCTTGTCCATATCCTCTCCAATATGTTTATAACTATGAAGCGCCTAACGCTCCTCAGACCCTTCGTCCACATGATTAAAATCATCTCAAACGGCCACGGCGCGCGGGCTGTGAATTGATGCGCGCTCAGCCACGCTTTTTGCCTTCGGACGCGGCTTGCTGAAGCAGAGCGGCGATCTCATCGCGCCGCGCCTGCACGGCCCACTTGAGAGCGGTCTTGCCGTCCTTGTCTTTCAAACTGAGGTCTGCGCCGTGTTCGAGCAGGAGACGAACGAGTTCCGTATTGCCGCTCGTCGCGGCGAACATCAGCGCCGTGCCGCCGATAGTATTCCGGATATTGGGGTCGGCTCCTCTTTCGAGCAGCGTTCGCGCGTTCTCTCTGCGGTCGTAAAAAACGGCCCACGCGAGCGCCGTCCCGTATGTGCCGTCGCTTGCGTTCAAGTCCGCACCGGCGTTGAGCAACGAGTCGAAAATCTCCTGCCGTCCACGCGCCACCGCGTACATCAGCGGCGTCGAGCCGTCATTCGCCTGCACGTTAAAGTCGGCCTTGCGTTCGAGCAGCGCGCGGGCGATCTCGGCGGAACCTTCGAGCACTGCGCGCGACAGGGCCGTATGTCCCTCTCTGTCTTTCGCGTTGACATCCGCTCCCCTTTCGAGCAGCGCGCGGATGACCTTGAGATGCCCGTTCCGGGCCGCGACGATCAAGGGAGTTTCGCCGTCCTCTTTCTCTCTGACCTCGGCACTCATCCCCGCGATCAAAAAGAGCTTAACGGCGACGGCATCGCCTTCCTTAGCGCTGTTGATGAAATCGTCTTCCTTGTATGCGTGGCCGCGCAGAAAAAGTTCGCGCCGCGCCGTGTCCGGCCCGATCTCGCGGTCGCCGCTGCCCATCTTCCCGCATCCGTAGGACGCGCAGCAGACGATTGCGATAAGGAACAGACATGCCCCGCACAATCCGGTTTTGCGTTCTCTGCCGCGCTGCCCTGTGATACTCGATAGCATCTTTCTCAACATTTACAATCCACGCTCGGCCATCTCAATTGCGTTCAAGAGAGCGCGCGCCTTGTTGAGCGTTTCCTCATACTCGCGCTCCGGCACCGAGTCGGCGACGATGCCCGCTCCGGCCTGCACCTCCGCATGAGTTCCCCGTAGCATGATGGTGCGAATGGCGATGCATGAGTCGAGATTGTCCGCGTAGTCAACGTAGAGCACTGCTCCCGCATAAGTGCCGCGAGCCTCCGGCTCAAGCTCGCCGATGATCTTCATCGCACGCACTTTCGGCGCACCCGTGACCGTCCCCGCAGGGAAACAGGCCGCGAGCGCGTCGAAGCGGTCGCGTGTGTCGCGCAGACGACCGCGCAAGTGCGTGACGAGATGCTGCACGTGCGAGTAACGCTCGACCGACATCAATTCGTCCACCTCTACTGAGCCGTAGTCCGAGACGCGGCCCAGATCGTTGCGGCCGAGGTCAACGAGCATCACGTGCTCGGCCACCTCCTTTTCGTCGGCGCGCAACTCTTCACCGAGCAGCCAGTCTTCGGTCTCCATTGTGCCGCGCCGACGCGTGCCCGCAATCGGACGATAATCGAGCCGCTGCCCCCTGCAACGCACGAGCATTTCCGGCGATGCGCCGATCACCGACTCATCTCCCAGACGCAGGTGAAACATATACGGCGAAGGATTCGTCGCACGCAACGCGCGGTAGATGTCGAGCGGCGACGCGCCCACCCGTCTCGACAGGCGTTGCGACAGTACGACCTGATAACAGTCGCCCGCCAGAATGCTCTCCCTGACCTTCTCGACCGCGCCCTCGAAGTCACGCTTTGACCAGTTTGAGATGAACGCGGAAGGCTCTTGCTCCGCGCCCGTTCGATGCGTGCCCGCCGTCGTCTTGTAAACGCCGTCGCCTTCCATCAGACGCTTTTCAATGCGCTCCGTTTCCTCGACCGCCGCGCGATAAAGCTCTTCGAGCCGCGGACGACTGCCGCCCGTTTCATCCGTCGGGACGACGGAAGTAATCTCGATCTGTTGTCGCACACGGTCGAAAGCGAGTACGGTGCGGAAGATCATGAAAACGGCATCGTCATGCGCGTCCGAAGATTTAATCTCTCCATCGAGCGACGGCTCGAACCAGCGCGCCGCTTCGTAAGCGAGATAGCCGACCGCGCCGCCCGCCATCGGTGCGAGGCCGGGACGGCGCGCGAGCCTTCGCCCCCGAAAATAATCACGCAAAAAATCTATCGCGCGCACGCCCGCGAGTGTTTCCACTTCACCGCCCCGACGCTCGACGAGAGTCACGTCGCCGCGCCCGCGCACGATCATCTCCGGCTCCGCGCCGATGAATGAATAACGCGCGATGCGCTCGCCGCCCTCGACGGATTCGAGCAGAAAAGCGTAGCTCGACTCGCCCGCAACTCGCATGAAAGAGCCGACGGGCGTCTGCAAGTCCGCCAGCACGGTGCGCACGACGGGCACCATTTCGCCGCGCGACGCCTCGTGCTCAAACTCTTCAAAGGTGGAAGGCTGAAGATTGATCATGCGACGCCTACGCGCGCCCTCGTCGAACCTTAAAGCCCGCGACCGGACAGCCAGTGGCCACCGTCTATGGCGATGATCGCGCCGTTGATGAAGCTCGCGGCGTCGGAACAGAGAAAGACCGCGCACTGTTCGATGTCGCGGATCAGGCCGAAGCGCCCCAACGGAATGCCCCGGCGCAGGCGCTCTTTAACCTCAGGCGGCACGAGCCTCGACATCCCTTCCGTGTCCTCGATGGGGCCGGGCGCGATGGCGTTCGAGCGAATGCCGTATGCGCCCCACTCGACGGCGAGGTTACGCGTCAGCGCATCCACACCGGCCTTCGCCGCAGAGACGTGAAGTTGTCGCGGCGTGCCGCCGTAATGAAGCGTCGCACTGATGTTCAAGACTTGCCCGCGTCGTTCTTTCAATTCCGCGAAAGCCGCGCGGCAGACGTTGAAAGTGCCCTTCAGATCAATGTCCACGACTGTGCCGAAGCCGTTCGACGAAAGCTCTTCGGCGGGACAGAGAAAATTTCCGGCGGCTCCGTTAACAATGATGTCGAGGCGTCCGAAATGCTCGACCGTAGCGGCGACGGCGCGCTCGACTTGCGAATAATCGCGCACGTCCGCCGCGAACGGAAAAGCGTCCCCGCCGCCCTCGCGAATCTTCGCCGCCGCCGGTTCGAGATGTTCCATCTTACGACTGACGAGCGCCACGCGCGCGCCCGCTTCGGCCAACGCACGCGCGACGCCGCCCGTAATGCCTGTGCCGCCGCCCGTCACGAAAGCGACTTTCTCTGAAAGAATGCCGTCCGCAAAAATCTGTTTCATAGGTTTCTCGTTGATGCTGCCCGCGAACATTCACATGACCGCTTGTGCTTCGCTTGCGCGGGTCAAGGCTTTTTGGGCGTTCGGGCGGGAGCGGGAGGATGGTTGTTGTTGTCGTCGTCATCATCGTCCGTGACGTTGGGGGTGATGGGGAGCGGGGCCGGTTCGCCGTTCTCGGCGGTCGGCGTGCCTTCGACGAGCGGGCTGATCTCGGCAATGTTCTTTTGCGCTTCGACGTTGTCGGGATTGTTTCGCAAGGCGCGTTGATAATCGAGCAAGGCTTCACGCGGTTTTTGCGTGTCGCGCAACGAATTGCCGCGCCTCAGGTAAGCTTGCGAGAGAGCCGCGCGCGACTCGTCGTCGCCGGGATTTCTTTCCGCCTCCTTCTCCAGACGCGCGATCTCCGAGTTCAATTTTGCCGGGTCGGTTGAAGCATTGGCGGAAGATGAAAGGCCGGCTGACGAACTCGTAGATGCGTCATTCGACTGTGCGATGCGCTCCGTGCCGGAGCGACTACACGCACACGTCAAAGCTGTGAGTATAGACAGCGTGACGGCGATGAAGACAACTACGGCGCGCGACGGCGGAACTGTTTTGACGGTCATTAAATCAAATCCCCTGTATGTATGGCCGCGACTGCACGATATAAATCTGTCCGCCCATGTAAACCCATTCGATGTCCTGCTCTTTGCCTCTGAAGACATTTTTGACGAGCGCGGCGGCGCGCGCCAGACGCCGCACCACTTCGTCGGTCAACACCGCGCGCTCGCCCGTAATCGGAATCTCCTTGACGCCGCCGCTTTCGTCGAACGTCAGCAAACTCTCCTCGCCCGAACGCGTCAAGACCTTCACGGAGTTCGAGCGCGTGCGGTAAATAAGTTGCTCCGCGATTTTTTTACCTTCGACCACCTTAATGCCGAGGCCGCGCTTGGCGCTGATGTAGATGGCTCCGCGATTGTCGGTGTCGAAAGGGTCGGTCGTTATCATCACGCCCGCGCTGTCGGCGTTGACGCCCTCCTGCACGAGCACTGCCATGTAAGCCTTCGAGTGGTCAATGTTGGCACGCTCGCGCGCCTCGTAAGCCTCAAACTTCCAGAGTGAAGCCCACACGGTCTTGACCGCCTCGACGAGCTTTTCGTCATCCTTCACGTTCGGCACGGTATCGTAGAGTCCCGCGCCGCTAAAGTTCGGCAAGTCCTCCACGTTTGAGGAACTGCGCACGAACAAGCCCTTACCGGCGAATTCCGTATGGACGACTCGCAGCAACTCCGCGCGCAATGTTTCGTCGAACTTGCCCGACATGAAGCGACCGCGCAAGTCCGACAGACGCTCGCGCCGGTAGGCCGGGTCGTGCACGAACTTCTGATCGTTCATCATCTCGAAGATCGCGTCTTCGAGTTTGTTCGCCTTGATAAACTGGTTGTAATAAAAGATGGGAATCGCAAAGCCGTTCGGAACAGTGATGCCCTTCAGACGGGCGTTCATCACCTCGCCGAGGTTGGCTGACTTCGCCCCGTAGATTGCCACCATCCGCGCGCGTTGGGCCGTCAGCGGCGCAAGCGTCCTGACGGATAAATCGGAGCGCGGCGTCATCACGTTTTTGCGTTCGGCGAGCCGCTTCTGATACTCGTCGAGTTGTTTGATGTCGGCACGCTTGATCGTGTACTTTTCGCGCAATGTCTCAAAGTCAACCCACCAACCGTCGTACTCCTTGAGCAAAGTGTCCGCGTCCTTGACGTAGGCGTTCGGGACGCCCCACGACTTCGCGAGCAGATTGATGTGCGAGAGCGGTGTCGAAGGCTTCGTCACAATCACACCGGCGACCGGCGGCAGACTAATCGGCACCTCGTTCAAAACGAGTATCTCGTTGAAACCGATCTCGACGTGATCGTCAAGTTTCTCGATGATGTGGATACGGCCAATGCCGCGCGCGAGATTAAGCGGCTCGTACTCCTGTTCGCGCGCGATGTCGCTTTGCAGCACGCGCTCAAGCCCCTCGATGGAGACGGAAGCCTCGTCCTGCCGGATGGAATTCGGCTTGTAAGCGACCGGCTCGTAGAACGTGCTCTTGATGACGCCGGCCGCGAGTTTGATCTGCTCGGTCGGGATCAGGTCGCCTTCCCAGAACTCGAACGTCCAACGTTTGACGGGCGTTTGATAGGCGAGCGTGCCCATGATGAAACGACGGTTGGTCTTGATGTAGTTGTTCTCAAAAAACTCTCGACCCGTCTCCAGAGAGAGGTAAGCGCCGTTGACGAAGTCTCTGTGAAAACGATAGCGTTTCGAGTTGACGTAATAAATGCGGTTCTTATCCTTGCGGTCAATCACGAAGATGACATGCGGAAGCGCGTAGGGCGTGTCGTTGTAAACGCGCGACATCGCATCGAACTCGGCGCGCGTGCGAATCGCGGGCAGCGAGCGCGCGTTGCTCGAAGGCGTTTTCCGAGCCGTCGTTGACTGCCCGCGCACATCGCTATTCAGGACGCCGCCGAGTAAGACGAAACAAAAAGCCGCGAGTCCGAGCCGCCTTCCGAATCTCATAAAGCTTGTCCCTCATCCAAAAGCTTCGCGCCCTCGCGCAGCAGTAATTCTAACAGATCGTCCACGTGTCGCCGTCCGGTCAGGACGCTGTTGATGTTGATGCGCAGCGCGCGTCGCCCGTCGAGCACCGTCGTCGCGAACCACGCCTCGCCGCTCCGCTAGACGCGGCGT
>JBAVPI010000294.1:0-3321 GCA_049692915.1 Pyrinomonadaceae bacterium | reverse complement strand
ATCTCACGCTCGTCGCGTTCGATGCCCCATGTTTAACTCTGACCCTCACCTTCAACCGTCAATTCTTCGACGACGAGATAATTCGTCAACTACTCGACCGTTTCAGCCGGGTGCTGGAAAAGGTCGTGGCCGATCCCCACCTCCGCCTCTCGCAACTCGACCTCCTCGATGAAGAGGAGCGTCGTCGCCTGCTCGTCGAGTGGAACGAGACGGCAGTGGAATATGAGCGAGAGTCATGTATCCATCATCTCTTCGAGCAGCAGGCCGGGCAGACGCCTGCCGCCATCGCCGTGATGAGCGAAGACGCGTCCCTCACCTACGAGGAGTTGAACCGCAGAGGCAACGAGTTGGCCCGCTTCCTGCGCGCTCAGGGAGTTGGAACGGAGACGCAGGTCGGGTTGATGGTCGAGCGCAGCGTGGAGATGGTGGTCGGCATGCTGGGTGTGTTGAAGGCCGGTGCAGCATATGTCCCGCTCGACCCTTCCTATCCCCGTCAGCGCATCAGCGCCACGCTTGCCGACGCGGGCGTGCGTCTCCTCCTCACACAGTCACATTTACTGGCCGCCCTCTCCGACCTTGAACTGCCTGACCTTGAGTTGCAGAAGCTTTGCCTCGACACGGACTGGAACACTATTGCCATGGGGAGCGACGCCGTGTCAGGGAGCAGGCAAGCGCTTGAACCGGAGAGTGCGGAGAGTTCGACGAGCGGTCAGCTGGCCTACGTCATCTACACCTCCGGCTCTACGGGAAGGCCGAAGGGCGTGATGATCTCGCACGCCAGTTTCGTCAATGCGTATCTTGCATGGGAGACGGCCTATGCGCTGCGCACGTCGGCGACCTGCCATCTTCAGATGGCGAACTTCTCTTTCGATGTCTTCTCCGGCGACTTTGCGCGCGCGCTCTGCTCAGGAGCGAAGCTGGTGCTCTGCCCCGCCGACTACCTCCTCGATCCTGAGAGGCTCTATGAGTTGATGCGCGAGCAGGCGATTGATTGCGCCGAGTTCGTCCCGGCGATAGTCCGCGTGCTGATGCAGCACCTTGAAGAGACGGGGCAGTCGCTCGACTTCATGCGGCTCGTGGCGGTCGGCTCCGATTCGTGGCGTCTGCGCGAATACGGTGCGCTGCTCGGCTTCTGCGGACTGCGGACGAGGCTCGTCAATTCCTACGGCTTGACCGAGGCGACCATTGACAGCTCCTATTTTGAAACCACATTCATCGCCGACTCAGCCGACGGGCCGGTGCCCATCGGGCGACCGTTCGACAACACGCGGCTGCGTGTCGTTGATGCGCGCCTGCAACCCGTTCTCGTGGGCGTCGCGGGCGAGTTGCTCGTCGAAAGCCCCGGTCTGGCGCGCGGCCTCCTGAACCGGCCCGACCTGACGGCTGAGCGATACGTCCCTGACCCGTTCGCCGGAGAGCCGGGCGAGCGCATCTACCGCACGGGCGACCTCGCGCGCTATCTCGCCGACGGTCGTATCGAACTGCTCGGGCGCGCCGATAATCAGGTCAAACTGCGCAGCAATCGCCTTGAGTTGGGCGAGGTGGAAGCGGCGCTCGCGCAACATCCGGCCATCCGTCAGAACGTCGTCACCGTCAGGGAGGACGGCGAAGGCGAAAAGCGTCTGGCCGCTTACGTCGTCATTGACCCCGACCACTCGTCGCTTCAGGAGCAGTTGCCCGTGCCTGAGATGACGACCGAGCAGGTGGCACAGTGGGCACAGGTCTTCGACGAGTTGTATCGAGAGTACGACCCCGACCAGAAACTCGCCTTCTACATCAAGGGTTGGGACAGCAGCTACACCGGCCAACGGATACCCGCCGACGAGGTGGACGAGTGGATGCAGCAAACGGTCGCCCGCGTCCTCGCCCTCAAGCCGCGCCGCCTGTTGGAGATCGGTTCGGGGACGGGTCTGATGTTCTTTCGCGTCGCACGGCATTGCGAGCACTACTACGCCACAGACATCTCGGAGAACGCCCTGCGCATACTCCGGCAACAACTCGCGGTCTGGCCGACGCCGTTGCCCGCCACGACCGAACTCAGAGAGCCGACCGAAGCCCTCGCAGGGGCCGAGCCGGATTCGCTCGACACGGTCATCATGGTCTCGGTCGCGCAATACTTCCCAAGCGTCGAGTATCTCCTGCGCGTGCTTGAGGGGGCGGTTAAGGTGGTGCGACCGGGCGGGCACGTCTTCCTCGGCGACATCCGCAGCCTGCCCATGCTGCATGCCTTTCACACGTCGGTGCAGCTCTATCAAGCACCGGCGGAGATGAAACTGGCGGAGTTGCAGTACCGCGTGCAGACGCACATGGCGCGCGAGAAGCAACTCGTCGTTGACCCGAACTTCTTCACCGTGCTCGGACAACATTTCTCTAAGATCGGCGGCGTCAGCATCCTGTTGCAGCGCGGGCATATGCGCAACGAACTGAGCAAGTTTCGCTACGACGTGGTGCTGCGCGTCGGTGACGAAGAGACGACGACGGCGTCCGATTGTCTCGACTGGCAGGGACAGGACATTTCGATTGAGACGATCAAGCAGCTTCTTACCGAGAGCAGTCCCGAAGTGCTCCGCGTTGCTCAAGTGCCGAACGCTCGCGTCGCCTCCGACGTGAAGGCCGCCGAACTGCTCACGCGCATGGACGGCACGCTCGCCGTCAAAGACCTGCTGCGCGCGTTGCGCGGGGCGGAGCGCGCCGCCGTCGAGCCGGAAGAGTTCTGGGCGCTCGCCGCGCAGCTTTCTTACGACATCGAGATTACGTGGTCGGGAGCGGGCGCGGTCGGATGCTACGACGTGATCTTCAAAAAGCGTATCCCGCAGGAAGGCCAAGAGGTGACGATGCGCCCCTCTTCCGCCCTCGTCCCGGCCCGCACGCAGGCACGCCGCAGGAGTTCACTCACCCCCGCTTGGCGAGAGCTGGCGAACAACCCTTTGCAGGGCAAGTTTGCGAACCAGTTGATTCCGGAGTTGCGCCAGTTCTTGCAGCAGAAGTTGCCGGAGTACATGGTGCCCGCCGTCTTCGTCATGCTCGACCACCTCCCGCTCAATGCCAACGGCAAGGTCAACCGCCGCGCCCTCCCCGCTCCTCTCCTTCCGGAAGCCTCCTCCTCAGCCTCCCATCTCTTCGTCAACGAGACGGAGCGCGCCCTCGCCTCCATCTGGTGCGCCGTCCTCGGCCTCGCCGCCGTCGGTCGCTCCCAGAACTTCTTTGAACTCGGCGGCGACTCCATCCTCTCCATCCAACTCGTCGCCCGCGCACGTCAAGCGGGCTTCACCCTCACCGCTCGTCAACTCTTCGAGTTGCCGACCGTCGCGGAGTTGGCCG
>JBAVPI010000293.1:0-1939 GCA_049692915.1 Pyrinomonadaceae bacterium | reverse complement strand
CCGCTGGACGAACCGCCGCCCGACGAGCTACCGCCGCCGCTTGATGAGCCGCCGCCGCTGCCGGATGAGCCACTGCCGCCGGAACCGCTTCCGCCGCCGCTTCCGCTACCACCACCACTCGTTCCTTCTTCATTATCTGCCATTATCAGTTCCTCCTTGAACGTCGGGTTAAGTGAGTCTCGGTAGATGAATACGAGAGAGATTCTTCGACAAGTACATCTGGAATCATCTCTCCCTTCATCATCTAAAATTGTTAAGCTGAGGACTACACACGCATCAAGCTTTGTGCCAGACGACGTTCAGATACCGCGTCCTGATTGTTAAAATTAAACTGTTCAGACTTCCAAACAAATCACACACATCGCCCGCTTCTTTAACAAAGCGAAGAGCCACGCGTGGGGAGCCTGCCACGCCGAAGTCGTACACGCCCTGTCTAAAATCATACGCGCTACTCACGCTGTCAGACATCTTTGTGTCTGACAGCGCGCAAGGCAGCGTGACCCGGCCACCCTTATGCCGCGCGAAAAGTTAAGAGCGTCAGACCGCTCACTTCACTAAACGGTCTGACGCTCTTCCTGCATCCTGTTGACTGGATTAAAATTCGAGCCTTACAGATTCTCGCTCTTGTCGAACTCGCTCGTCATACGAGTCGGCCCGTCGTTCTTGTAAGTACCCTGCGCGCCCTGCGCGGTGTTGCCCGCGGGCTTGTGAGTCATGTTGTCAATATCCTGTTCGAGAGTCTGCCCGCCGACCCCTTCATCCTGCGAACCCGCGGACGCGCTCGCCGCCTCGTTATTATCTTCTTCGTTCCGGTTAGACATGAATCACTCCTCCTCGTGTGTTGATGTGTCTGAGACAAATCAAAAATCGCCGCGCCGCCTCGCCCGCCATTAGTTGTGCGACAAACTTAACCGCACGGCTTAAGAATCAATCCTACCCGCACGACTCTTCAAACTTCGTGCCAACGCGAACCGGAAGCCGAAGCGATTGCGTCAGTCGCGTTTAAGTGCGCTGCACGATGAACTCTGTGCACGGGAACGTCACATGAAAGCAATACACGCGAGAGATTATCAGTACGGGGCGTTGTGTGATCGGCATTGGCGGCACACGGGCAACGGGCGGAGGCCGCGTGTTATAATCGAGCCATACGAGATGAGTCGAGCCGGTATCTACATACACATTCCGTTCTGCCGTTCGCGTTGTTCCTATTGCGACTTCGCCACGGGCATGTACGAGGGCGCGTTGGCCGAAAGCTATACGAACGCGCTGGCGCGTGAGATAGCGTCCGCACATGAGTTGCCCGCGACGATTGAGGCGGACACGATCTATTTCGGCGGCGGCACGCCCAGCCTGCTCACGCCCGCGCAAGTGTCTCGCATCCTCGACGCCGTGCGTCTTCGCTTCCGCGTCGCGGCTGATGCGGAAATCACGATGGAGATGAATCCGGGAACCGTCACGCCCGCCATCCTGAGAGAGTTTCGCGCGCTCGGCGTTAACCGCGCGAGCTTCGGCGCGCAGACCTTCGACGACGCGGAGTTGCGGCGTCTGGGTCGCACGCACACCGCCGACGACACGCGCCGGACGCTTGCAGAACTGCGCGCGGCGTCCTTCGACAACATCAGCTTCGATCTCATCGCGGGCCTTCCGGAGCAGACGCTCGCGAGTTGGGAGCGCAATCTCGATGAGGCGCTCGCGCTCCGGCCCGAACATTTGTCGCTGTACCTTCTGGAAGTGCACGAGGGGACGCCGCTCGCGGATCAACTGCGGCGCGGCATGTGGCGCGCGCCGGACGCAGACCTCGCCGTGGAGATGTACGAAATGCTCGTCGAGCGCACGCGCGCGCAGGGCTTCGAGCAGTACGAGATTTCCAACTTCTGCCGCCACGGTTTCGAGTCGCGGCACAACACGAAATACTGGACGGGCGCGCCCTATTACGGCT
>JBAVPI010000292.1:0-1846 GCA_049692915.1 Pyrinomonadaceae bacterium | reverse complement strand
GGGCGGGCGCGTGGGGTCGGTCTGCGACGACGGCGGGCCGGGCGTCTGTGCCCTCGCCGTCGCCGCGATCAAGAGCACGGACGCGAAGACGCATGAAGCGAAATTAGCGTTCAGCCGTCCCTTCACTGTGCGCCTTCGCATCCCGGCGCGAAAATCGGTCTCGCGCAAAGATGTCAGGACATGAACAAAAGCGGCGGGCCGTTTGCTTCTCAAACCCCGCATGCAGAGATTTATCCCGGTAATTAAACTCATCGCATCTCACTTCATCTTCGTCAAGAGAAACGTTGAATCGTCGTGCGGTGGCGGCGCATCCTCACACCGATTCCGGCTCTCCGCTCATTCGTAACGAAGCGCCACCATCGGGTCTACCTTCGTCGCACGCCGCGCCGGAATGTAACTGGCGAGGAGCGCGACGGCGAGCAACATCAAGGGGACGCCTGCGAAGGTGAGGGGGTCGGTCGCGCTGACGCCGTAGAGCAGGCTTGCCATCACGCGCGTCAAGGCGAAGGCCGCGATGAATCCGACGGCGACTCCCGTCAGCGTGAGCAACAGAGCGTGCCCGACGACGAGGCGCAGAACATCTCTTCTCTGTGCGCCGAGCGCCATTCGCAACCCGATCTCGTGCGTCCGCTGCGCGACCGTGTAAGACATCACGCCGTAGATGCCGACCGCCGCGAGCATGAGCGCGACAAGGGCGAAGACGCTCAGCAGGAGCGTCGAGAGTCGCTGCGTGGCGATGGAGTCGGACATCACCCCCTCCATCGTGTTGACGTTATAGACGGGTTGGTTCGGGTCAACGGCCTGCACTTCGCGACGGACGGCGGCGGTCATGCCGGAAGGGTCGCCGGAGGTGCGGACGACGAGGATGATGCCCTGCGCGACGCGCGGCATAAACCTGTCCGGAACTTGCGAGAGCGGGCGATACATCTCATTTTGCACCGGCCCCGGCCCGTCGAGGCCGTAGTTCTTCACGTGCGCGACGACGCCGACGATCTCCGCGTGCGGGAGGTTGAACTCCTTGTTGCCTGCCAGAAATTTTCCGAGCGGTTCTTCGTCCGGAAACTGCTGGCGCGCGAAGTCTTCATCAATCACGACGACGCGCGGGGCCGTTCCCGTGTCGTGCTCGTCGAAGAAGCGACCTTTGATGAGTCGCAGCTTCAGCACCTTCAGATAGTCGGGCGTCGTATCGTAGGAGACGGTCATCGGCCCCTTGCCTGCTTCGGCGGGCGGGCGGCCCTCGACGCGAAAGCCTGTCTCGGAAGCGCCGAGAAGCGGCACGCCGTCGGAGAGCGCGACGGCCACCACGCCGGGCAGCGCTTTGACTCTCTGCTCCACCTGCGAGAAGAAGTCCGTGACTTTGCGCCCCTCGTTCGCGTTCGCCTTGAAGGAGAGTTGCATGGTGAGCATGTTGCGCGGGTCGAAGCCCGTCTCGGTCGTGCGCAGGCTCAGAAAGCTTCTGATTAAAAGTCCAGACCCGATGAGCAGCATGAGCGAGAGCGCGACTTCGGCGACGACCAGCACGCCCCTCATGCGGCTGCGCGCGGAGCCTGCCGTGCCGCTGCGCCCGCCCTCTTTGAGCGTCTCGTTGAGATCGGGATTCGAGGCTTGCAGCGCCGGCACCAGCCCGAAGAGGATGCCGGTCAGCAAAGAGACGAGCAGGGTAAAGCCGAGCACGTTGCGGTCGAGGCCGATCTCCGCCGTCGTGGGGATGATGTCAACGCTCGCCTTGCGCAGCACGTCCACGCCCCAGAGCGCCAGCAGCAGCCCGACGATGCCGCCGAGCAGAGCGAGCATGACGCTCTCCGTCAAGAGCAGACGGACGACGCGCAGGCGGCCCGCGCCGAGC
>JBAVPI010000291.1:0-2999 GCA_049692915.1 Pyrinomonadaceae bacterium | reverse complement strand
TCCGCCGCCCAACTCTCATCCACTCGATAGCAGCATGTGAAGGTCGTCCCCTCCGTCGGCCCGTATCCGTTGATGAGATGCCCGCCCGCCGCTACATACTTCGCCACGTGCATCGGCGAGAGCACATCCCCGCCGGCCAGCAACTCTCGCAGACCGAGCAGGCTCTCAAGCTGTGTATCTATCATCTCAGGCAGCAGCCCGGAGGTCAGCCACAGCGTCGTCACGCCTTCACTCACGACCACCTGTGCCAGTTCATCCGGCGAGGGCGTCCCGGCGCTCATCACGACCAGCCGCGCGCCGTTGAGCAGTGCTCCCCAAATCTCGAAAGTCGAAGCGTCGAAGGCTACGGGCGCAAGCTGTAGGAAGACCTGCGATGAATCGAACTCGATGAAGTTCTGTTGCCTGATGAGTCGTAAGACAGCGCGATGAGGAATGCCCACGCCTTTCGGCCTTCCCGTAGAGCCGGAGGTGAAGGTGACGT
This sequence comes from Pyrinomonadaceae bacterium, assembly GCA_049692915.1. Lineage (GTDB taxonomy): Bacteria > Acidobacteriota > Blastocatellia > Pyrinomonadales > Pyrinomonadaceae > JAIVJG01. The sequence continues at coordinate 2,518 of JBAVPI010000291.1, read as the reverse complement.
AGGCGAGATGCCCGGCGACCACTTCATTGTCAGGATTCTCCTCGCTCTGCCGCGCAATCTCTTCCCCGTCGCGCTCTAAACAGAGCGTCTCGGCTTCCCCGGCGAGGACTGCGGCATGCACAGCCGTCGTCACCACCAAACGGACGCGCGCTTCCTCTATCATGTAGCGCAGGCGCTCGCGCGGGTAGGTCGGGTCGAGCGGGACGTATGCGCCGCCCGCTTTGAGTATCGCCAGCAGAGAGACGACCAACTCAGGCGAGCGGTCGCACATCACCCCGACGAGCGACTCCGGCCCGACGCCGCGCGCACGCAGGCAATGCGCCAACCCATTGGCACGTTGCTGTAACTGCCGGTAGGTCAGATGTTGACCGTCATAAGTAACCGCCGGAGAGTTGGGCGTCAGCGCGGCCTGCCGGTCGAAGAGTTCGTGGACGCAGAGGTCGCGCGGGTACTCGGTCGCCGTCTGGTTCCATTCGTCCAGTAATTGCCGCCGCTCCTCCTCGCCTGTTATCGAGAGAGACGAGAGCGACGCGTCCGGGTCGGCGGCGATGCCTTCGAGCAGATTCCTTAAATGCCCAAGCATCCTGACCATCGTCGGTTCATCGAAGCGGCGTTGATCGAAGCTGAATTGCAGCATCAACCGGCGACCCGGAATAGCCAGCACTGTGAGAGGATAGTTTGACTTTTCGACGGAGAGGCCGCTCTCGGTCTCCGCATCCTTGTCGCCGTCGCGCAAGGATGAATCAATCGGATAGTTTTCAAAGACGAGCAGACTTTCAAACAGCGAGACGCCGCGAGGCACGTCGCTCCAACCCTGCACCTGCACCAGCGGAGAGTACTCGTACTGTCGCGCCTCCGCCTGCTCAGTCTGCAACCCTCGCAGCCACTCCCCTCCTCGCTCCTCCTCCTCAACCTTCACCCGCACCGGCAACGTGTTGATGAAGAGTCCGACCATTCCTTCCACGCCTCGCAACTCCGCCGGACGGCCTGAGACCACCGCGCCGAAGAGCACGTCACGCTGCCCGCTGTAGCGCGAGAGCAGCAACGCCCACGCTCCCTGCATGATGGTGTTGAGCGTCAACTGGTGCTCGCGCGCCATCCCTTGCAGCATCGCCGTTGTCTCTGCCGACAGGTAAATCCGTGCCCGCCCGTAAACGTCTTGAGCGTCGGGCAATTCCTTTCGGAAGCTGTTGGGCGGCAGCGGCGTCGGCTCGGTGAAGCCCGCGAGCGTGCGCCGCCAGAACTTCTCCGCGGCGTTGATGTCCTGTCGCTGAAGCCAGCCGATGTATTCGCGGTAAGGAAGCGCGGGCGGCAGTTGCGGATGCTCCCCGTGCGTGTACGAGCGATAGAGCGCGAAAACCTCGTTGATGATGAGCACGCGCGACCACCCGTCGAATAAGAGATGGTGATTGCACCAGATGACATGATATGAGCGCTCGTCGAGTTGGATGAGTGTCAGGCGCATCAGCGGCGCTTTGGTAAGCTCGAAACCCTGTTCCTCTTCGGAGCGACGGTAAGCTTTGAGTTCGTCCTGCTGCTCCTGCGTTGACAGTCCACTCCAATCAAGCTGCGTCCACGGCAGCGGCACCTTCTGTCGGATCACTTGCAGGGGGTCGCCCTGTCGCTCCCAGATAAAAGCCGCGCGAAGACTTGAATGCCGGTCAAGGACGTGTTGCCACGCGTGCTTGAACGCCTCGACATTCAGATTTACCTTCAGCGAAAAGTCGAGCCACTCAAAGTAAGAAGTCTCCGAGTCGGGATCATAGAGGGTATGAAAAAGCATCCCCTGCTGCATTGGTGCCAGACCGTAAATCGCCTCGATGTTATCGTTGCTCATCTCTCTTCTTTACCTATGATTCAATTAATTGCGACAGTAATTCGTCCAACTCCGTTTGATTGAGGTTGGCTTCGGGGAAGTCGGAAGGAGTGTAGCCACCCGCGCCCTCTTCCCGGCAATGCCTCACCACCTCTCTCAACGCTTCCGCAAACCATTCTCCCAACCGCTCTATCGTCTCTCGCCGGTGCACTCCCTCTCCATACGTCCACCTCACCTCCAGTCGCCCTCCCGCCACGCTTCCGTTGATGTCAATCAACCGCCCGCGTCTCTCTCCCGCACCCCTCACTGCTCCCGCTCTCCCCGCTCCCGCCTGCCATAACCCTTCCTCTCCCAGTACCTGATCGAACTGCCCCAGATAGTTGAAGCTCACCTCCGCCCTTCCCCCTTCTCCCAACTCTTCCGCCCTCTTCTCACCTCCTTCTTCCGATCCTCTCCCTTCCTTTAACTCCTCCGCTTCTCTCACGTATCGCAACAGCCCGTATCCCATCCCTCGTCCCGGTACTGCCCGCAACTCCTCCTTCACTCGCTTTAACTCCTCTCCCACACTCTCCCCTTCTTCTCCCACCTCCACCCGCACCGGGTACATTGACGTGAACCATCCCACCGTCCGCGTCACATCCACTCCCTCGAACAACTCCTCCCGCCCGTGCCCCTCCATCTCCAACATCATCTCCCGCCTTC
>JBAVPI010000290.1:0-2799 GCA_049692915.1 Pyrinomonadaceae bacterium | reverse complement strand
CCGTAGTGTCGCTGCGCCGGAGCGGCCTGCGCCACCGTCAACATAGCCACGACGAGCGCCGCCGGGCCTAACAATCTAAGTAAAGTCTTCATCACTTTTTCGTCCTTTCCGTCTTCGTTATTGATTTCTGGAAGAGATAACTGCCTTCATACGGCAGATGAAGCTTAAGACGGCGCGCGTGCCGTAAAAGTCTGCGAAAGTTTCCGGGGCTGAATCGGAGAGGGAGACGGGGCGGGGAAATAAATTAAGAATCCGTTTCAAAACTCAAAGACGGAGACACAAAGGTCAAGACTTTCCTCTCGACCGTGCCTTCATGTCTCTGTTGTTGATTCCGCGTTGAGAGAACGACTACGAGTCATAACGCGTCGAACGCGCGTATGACTCTGTGTGTGTCGGCCAGATCGGGAAGGATGGCGTCGGGGTTGTGCGGCCTGAGCGTCTCGATGCCGTGCGAGCGTCCGCTGCCGACGGCGACGACGCGTGCGCCGAAGTGTCTGGCGCAACTGATGTCGTTGGGCGTGTCGCCGATGACGATGAATTGCGCCGGGCGCAGTTTCAGTTCGAGTCGGCGCGCGATGCGTTCGGCGGCGAGGGCGGGCAGGTCGCGTCGGTCGTGCGAATCGTCGCCGAACGCGCCGGGCAGTTGAAAGAAACGCGAGAGGCCGACGGCCTTCATCTTCAAACGCGCGGCCTGTTCGATGTTGCCGGTGAGGAGCGCCGACACATAGCGCGGGTGTGCTTCAGCCGCCTCAAGAATTTCGCGCGCGCCGGGTAGGAGTTGAAAGAGCGGTTCAGCGCCTTCGCTCGCGGCGCGCGTCAGCGCAGCGATGTATGACTCGCGCAACTCGCGCAGGCGTGCGCGTATCTGTCGGGGCGTGAAGCCCTCGTCGCGCAACGCCTCCGCGACGATCTGTAAATCGGTCATGCCCGAAACGCTCAACTCGCGCAGACGCCCCGCCGTTCCGAAGACACGCTCCAGCACGGGCACGGTGTATTCCTTGAACGCCTCGCGTCGCGCCGAGCGAATCAGCGTCCCGTCAATGTCCCACAGCAGGACGCGCACGTCTTCGCTCATTCGATGACGACCAACACTTCGCCCGCGCCGACGGTCGCGCCCGCCTCGGTGCGAAGTTCGATGACGATGCCGGCCTTCGGCGACTTTAGCTCGTTGTGCATCTTCATCGCTTCGACGACGACGAGTCCGTCGCCCGCTTCGACTTGCGCGCCGCGCTCGACCATGACGCGCATGACCTTGCCCGCCATCGGCGCTTTCACTTCCGCGCGTCCCTCTCTGTGGCCGCCCGCGCTTGGCGCGCCGCGCAGATGCTTCGGGTCGGAGAGCGCGACACGATGCGTGCGACCGCCGACGTGAACTTCAAACTCTCCCGCTGCGTCCGCGCCCGCCTCGACCCTGCACTCGTAAACACGATTCTCGAAGAGCAGCAGATAGACGCCCCCACCCGTCTCGCGCGCCTCCAATTCATAAGCGCGCCCGCCGATCTCCGCGACGACGCGCACGCCTTCGCGCCGCACGTTGAGCGGGACGCGCTCACCTTCGATTTTGGTGATGAGTTTCATAAAGGGTCAAATCAAAAATTCCGCATCGTAACGTTAAGACGACGCCTCATCGTAAAGCTAAGACCGGAAGCTTAAGACAGTTCGCGCGCGTGATGCAGCGCGACGCGACCGGCCAACTTCCACCGGCTCTGAGACTGCTGCGTGCTCGCCTCCGGTCGCGTGGAAATTTTGACGCTCCCCTCGTAAGCGAGCGCGGCGACGATGACCGCCAGATCGCGCTCAACGTCGTCGGGCCGATTCACGGCTCGCCGCTCGTTGAAGCCCTCGATGAACGACGTGTCCAGTTTCCCGGAGATGAACCCTGCGTCGCGCATGATTTCGCGAAAGAAGGGGAGCGTCGTGCGGATGCCGCCGACCTCATACTCGGCGAGCGCGCGGCGCATTCGCTCGATTGCTTCTGCGCGCGTGCGTCCCCATGTGGCGAGCTTCGAGATCATCGGGTCGTAATAGATGGAGACTTCCGCGCCCTCATAGACGCCGCCGTCGTCGCGCACGTTCGGGCCGGCGGGCACGCGCAGGAAAGTGATGCGACCGGGCGACGGCAGAAAATTATTGTCGGGGTCTTCGGCATAGACGCGACACTCAATCGCGTGGCCCGTCCAACTCACTTCGTCCTGCGTGAACGAAAGCGGCGCGCCGGCGGCGACGTTGATCTGCTCGCGCACGAGGTCTCTGCCGGTCACGAGTTCGGTGACGGGATGCTCGACCTGTAGGCGCGTGTTCATTTCGAGAAAATAAAATTCGCGCGTGATGTCGGAGACGAGGAACTCGATGGTGCCCGCGCCGACGTAAGATGCCGCGCGCGCGATCTCGACTGCCGCCGCGCCCATCCGTTCGCGCAGCGTCGGCTCGTCAATCGGCGAGGGGCATTCCTCGATCACCTTCTGGTGACGGCGTTGGATGGAGCACTCGCGCTCGCCGAGGTGGACGCAGTTGCCGTGAGCATCGGCGAAGATTTGAATCTCGATGTGACGCGGGCGTTCGACCGCCTTTTCGAGATAGACGGACGAGTCGCCGAAGGCGGACTGCGCTTCGGACTGCGCGGCCTCGAACGCGGAAGCGATTTCATCCTCCGAAGCGACGAGCCGCATACCCTTGCCGCCGCCTCCCGCAGACGCTTTGAGCATTACGGGATAACCGAAGCGCGCCGCCGTCTCCTGCGCGTCGGCGACGGAGCGGAGCGGTTCGATTGTGCCGGGGACAACGGGCGCGCCTGCCGCT
>JBAVPI010000289.1:0-3752 GCA_049692915.1 Pyrinomonadaceae bacterium | reverse complement strand
GGTGATTCCTACGTGGCCGTAGATGTTTCCTACAATGCTCTCAAAGCTTTTGACGGGCGCATCAAAAGCTTTGAGAAGCGCGCGAACATCGCTGTCTCCGCTATCTCGTCACAGGCGCGGCGGTCTGCGGCGTAATGATCGGCGTCAGTAAATCCGGCTTGGAGGCGTCGCGCTCAAGGTGCGGATACTGCCCGTTGCCGTGATAGTCGAGCGCGTAAGTCTTCATTTCGCCCTCGTTGTTGACGAGCAGAGAGATCGGCCCCTGCCTGCGCGGGGATGCGCTCACCACGTCGCGCATCACGGCGGACGACCACTGCTTGCCGTCAATCGCCGTGATAATCATGCCCGGCCCAAGGCCCGCGCGCGCGGCGGGAGTGCCCGGAATCACGTCTTCGATATTGCCGTTCGTCTTGAGTCGCAAGCCCACGGAGTAGCCCAAGTCCACCGCGTCGCGCCCCTCTTCAAAGTCTTTGATGAGTTGCGTCCGCGTGTCGTCATAGACAAGACGCCAGCCGCCGCGCGCGATGCCGTCGAGCGGCGCGTGAAAGTCGGTCGAGTAGAGCCGGTCGTTCAAAAACTTTCGCCAATCGTAGGGCGCGACTTCATTGAGCGTCGCGACCACATCATCAAAAGTGTAAGTCTTGACGCTCGGCGCACCGCCCGGCGCACCGTGAAAACGTTTGCAGAAATCGTCGAGCGAACGACGGCCAGCGGTCTGTTGACGGATGAGCGTGTCGGCGTCGAGCCAGATGAGCCAGCCTTCATCATAGAAATCCGTCCCGCGTCGCGCGGCAGACCACTCCGAAGGCGCGTTGTAGAAAAGTTGCGCGCCGACGGTCGTGTCAATCAAAGGGCGCGACAGGCGGCCCGGCCTGTGGTCGAGATTGGCGGCGATCTGCGCGAGGTGCTCGCGGTATTCTTCCTGCGTCCAGATGCCGCTGCGGGCTGCCAGCACGTTTCCGAGATACTGCGTCAGCCCTTCATAAACCCACAGCAACTCGCCCTTCATCGGCTGCTGGTAATCGGATGTTGCGAGACCGGCGGGCCGACGATATTTGCCGTTCCACGAATGGACGTATTCGTGCGAGACGACGCCGAGCGCGAGTCTGCCTTGAGTCTCGTCAAGCAGTGCGCGCTCGGCGACGCGGCTATCGTTCGACTGATGATGCTCAAGGCCGAAGTGCGCCACGCGGTCGCTCAAGGTGAGCAGAAAGTTGTAGTGCTCGTAATGCTGCGCGCCGAAGAGCGCGGCAGTTTCCGGCACGAGCCTGCGCATGGCGTTGATGAACTGCGGACTCGCGTTGAGCGCCGCTTCGCTGTCGGCCACGAGGTCGAGTTCAACGGCGGGCGCGACGGTCGAGAGCGGGACGGCGCGGAAGTGTTCGCCCGCGAGCACAGGCGAATCAATCAACGTCGTGAGCGAGACGGGCGCGAACTCGATGCGCTCGCGTGTCTGCCGCGCGACGGGGAGCGAGCCGCCGTACTTCCAGTTGTCGGGCAGGCGCAGAGAGGCCGTGTACGTCAGGTCGTCCGAGCCTGAGCCTTGCGGGTAGAGCAGGAGTTGATTCCACGTGACGATGGCGAGATGCGAAGTCGTCGAAGAGCCGGACGTGAAGCCGCCCGCGAAAGTCGGCGCGAGATAGTCGAGCGCGACCTCCAACTCTTTCGCGCCCGCAGGCACTTCGACGTGAAAGGCATACATGTCCACCGCGTCGCGCTGCCACGGAATCACCTTGCCGTTGGCCGTCATTTTCAATCCGGCGAGGTTGATGACGGGGCCGGTCGGCCCGTGTTCACCGGGAATCCACTGAGGGTAATACAACGTCAGAGGCCCCGGCGCTGCCGGGAAGACGAGTTGCGCGTGGAAGAGTTTGCGCGGCGCTTCCGTGGCATCAACCGTGAGCCTGATGGACTGCGACGGCTGCGCGCCACGGCCACGGTTAGTCTGCGCGAAAGCCGCATTAGACGGCGACTGCGCGGACACGAGAGCGGCGCACGCGAGCATCAAGAGAGACAGCAGTGCTTTCTTCATAAATTTCTCCGGCGCGGCGACGCGTGCGCGGGAGATGGAAGGAAGCACTTCCCCGTCGCACCCCGCCGCATGTTTGATTTGAAAACGTTAATGTGAAAGGCTGCCGTCACTCTAAACCCCGCCGTCCATTTTTTCAATACTTAAGATTTCGGCGCGGGCGGTGAAAGCTCGAAGACCGTCACTTCCGGTCTGGCGAAAAAGCGCACGCGCGGCGCGGGGCCGCCCTCCATGCCGATGCCCCGGTTGACGTAGAGGTGCGTCTCGCCCTCGCGGTAGAGTCCCGCCTCGAAACGCTTCCCGAACTTCGAGAGCGTGACGAGCGCGCCGTAGAGCGGGAGTGCCACCTGCCCGCCGTGCGTGTGGCCTGCGCAATAGAGATCAACCCTGCCGGTCGCGGCCACATTCATGATCTCGTCGGGCGTGTGATAGAGGAAGATGGTGTATGCGCCGGGCGGCACTACCTCAAAGAGCGCATCGAGCTTTCCGATTCCACCGAAGGGCGCTCCCACGATCCAGACCTGCACGCCAGCCACGTCCGCCTTCAAGGCTTCGCGATCAATCTCCCTCACGCCCGTCCCGCCGAACAAGTCGCGACTCTGCCGGTAACCCATATCCCAGTTGCCCCTCACGGCGTAAGTGGGCGCGATTCCCGCGAGGCGTGTCAGGAGAGGTTTGAGCACCGGCAACCCCTCCGGCGTGTTGATGGAGTCGCCCGTGAAGACGATCAGGTCGGGGTGCTCTGAGGCGATGATGTCGGGCAAGCGCGCTTCGAGTCGCACGCGCGGGTCGCAGTGCAGGTCGGAGATGTGCACGACGCGGATGGGACGAGACGCTCCCGACAGTTTGGCGCTTTCAAGGTGGACGTGCGTCACTTCCGGCCAGTATGGCTCGACGAAGTGGCCGTAGGCGAAGCAGAGCAGGCCCGCGAGGGCGAGGGCGAGCATCAGGCGTTCGATGCGTCTGAGCGCGACGGAAGGCTCCGGCCCGTGCCGCACGCGCCGCAGGATGAGACGCACGAGCGCGCCCGCCGCCATGACATAGACGGCGGCGACAGCGCAGAGGAACAGGAGCACCGCTCTCGATTCGCCGATCATATGAATTATAAAAGCGCGCCCGCGATTGATAAAAACCTGACGCGCGTAACGGTTATCATTTCCGCGTTGCCCGTCAATTACATCGACCTTCGGACGCGTATCATCTCATCATCCATCCACGGCTCGTCACTTCATCATCTCGTTGACGAGCAGCGTCAGCGCGTTGTCTTGGAGGGTCTTGTTGCTTTGTAAATCGCTGTGCAGGTCGCAGGCGAAGGCGGCGTAGGCGACGGGCAGCGTCGTCTCGTAAAAGTCGCCCGCGCGTCCCGCTCCCAGATTCTGGCCGAGCAGGGAGGGCCGCGTGACGCGACCATCGCCCGGCTCGTACATCGCTCGAATCACTTCCTTGCGCGAGAGGCGTCGTCCCGCAGGGGTGCGCAGAGAGCGCGGCGAAACGAGCGTCGTCCAACGCCCGCGTTTCTCGTCGCGCATGATAACCGGCGCGGCGAGCGTCTCTTCACAGTCGCCCCCGAAGGCGAAGAGCGCGACGGGACGTGTGCCCGTCGTTTCGCCAACGTCAACGGCCTCATGAAAACGCCTTGCGCGCGTCAGGACGGCGGCGAAGTAGCCGTCGAGTTCGGCGAGCGTCCCGCCGTGCGAAGGCGATTCCTGCCCCTTCGCCGTGC
>JBAVPI010000288.1:0-1653 GCA_049692915.1 Pyrinomonadaceae bacterium | reverse complement strand
CCACATCGCGCCCGCCTGCGAGAGCGTCGTCGGGTTGGACATCTCTGCGGAAGCCGTCGCCGCCTCGCGTCGCAACGCGGAACTGAACGGCGCGACGAACGTCGAGTTTCGCGAGGCCAACGTCTTCGATGCCCTGCGCGAGATGGAAGCGTCGGGCGCGACGTTCGATACCATCGTCCTCGACCCGCCCGCCTTCGCCAAAAACCGCGCGAGCGTCCGCGCAGCCGCACGCGGCTACAAAGAGATCAATTTGCGCGCGTTGAAGATGCTGAACAGGGGCGGCATCCTCGTCACCTGCACCTGCTCGTATCACATGACCGAACCGCTCTTCCACGAACTCGTCGCCGAAGCCGCAGCCGACGCGGGTCGCCGCGTCCAACTCGTCGAGCGCCGCATCCAATCGCGCGACCACCCCGTCCTCGTCGGCGTCCCCGAAACGCTCTACCTGAAATGTTTAATTTTGCGTGTCATTGAGTAGGTGAGAGATTTACTCAAATCAGGTAATGGTGAAGAGTAGTTAACGCTCGGTACTTTCGTCGTTGATGAAGCAGCGATGAAATTTGTTAACCCGGCACTTGAACATCGGGGAGCGGCGCGCGGCGTTTGTCATAATCGTGGATGTAATCTTTCATGCCGAACTCCCAAGGCTTGAGGCCGTAGCGTTTGGCTTCGGCTTTGGCCTGCTCGCTCGTCCATTTATCGTGCACGATGCGATAGACGGCGATGATCGTGCCGGTGCGGTCGGCCCCGTGCGTGCAGTGGACGAAGACGGGTTGATTCTCAGGCGCGTTGATGAGCGCGAGCACCTGCTCGACCTCCGCATCGGAGGGGCGGCCCAGCCTGCCGAGCGGGACGTTGAAGTAGCGCAGACCGGCGGCGCGCACTTCCGCCTCTTCCGTCAGGGCGCGTGCGTCGTCGTCGCGCAAGTTGATGATGGTCTTGACGCCGAGCGCGGACAGCTTTTGCCATCCGCCCTGCTTCGGCTGTGCGCCGCGATAGAGTTGAGCGTTGACTTGATGAAAGTTCGGGAGCGCTGCGTCGCGCGCCACGTCCTGCGCGACGTTCGCGGAGGTGGCCGTGAGGATGGCGATTGTCAGAGCGACGAGCCGTGCGTTTTTACTGTGCATAAAAATTCCTAATTGAGCGAGCCGCCTCTGCTCGCGTTCGCGGCCAGCGTCTTCGATTCGGGAAGGAGTTCGAGGGCGCGCAAAAGTTGCGGGTCGCTCTCAAGGAGAAAGCGCGCGCCCGCGTCCGAGCCGTATGCGGCGGTGACGAGATCATCACGTAACCGCGTTTTGACGTAGTCGAGATCGGCGTCAACTTTGGCGACGCTGAGATTATCTTCCGAGTCGCGCTTGACGAAGTCGCGGAAAGCTTCGAGCACGCGGTCTGTGACGGGCAGTTCAGTTGCGCGCGGGTAGCGTCCGAAGAGCGTGGGGGCGTCTGCGAGTTTGTAGTTTTCGAGTCCCGCAATCTGCCCGCCGACGAGTTGGCGGACGAAGTAGAAACTGGCCTCGAAGATGCGCGCGCGCTCAGGCGTCGCCACGTCGAGCGGCTTCACTTCGTAGTCGGGCGTGATGCCGCCGCCGCCGTAATAGACGCGCCCGCCCGCGGTCTTGACGGGCGGCCCCGAAGGCGTCGGCTGGGGTGTGG
>JBAVPI010000287.1:0-1687 GCA_049692915.1 Pyrinomonadaceae bacterium | reverse complement strand
GGCATCGCGGGTGCAACGGTCGCGGGCGCGATGACGCCGCTCGTTTTGCCGTCGCCGGTCGAGAAACCGCTCGGCCCTTGAATGCCCTCGCCCTTCGGTTCGATGCCGAGCGGCGAGCCTTTCTTCAGCCCGTCAATGCCGCGCATCTGCGGCAGGTCGTCGCGATTGACCGGCTTGACGAGTTGCGCCGTGACGATGAACATCAACTCCGTCTCGTTCTTCTGAAAATTCTTCGAACGGAAGAGTGCGCCGAGCACCGGGATGTCGCCGAGGACTGGAATTTTAGAGAGCGAACTCGTCTCGCTGTTGTCGAGCAGGCCTCCGAGCGCGAAGCTCTGGCCGTCGCGCAACTCGATGCCGGTCTTGGCGCGACGGGTTTTCAACGCGGGAATCAGGAAGCCGTCGAACTTGACGCCGTTGGAGAAATCAATCGTCGAGACTTCCGGCTCAAGTTCGAGGCGGATGTGGTCTTCGTCAATGATCGTCGGTTTGAAGTTGAGGCGCACACCGTACTCTTTGAAGACCACGCTGACGGAGCTTCCGCCCTGCCCGCCCTGCACGATGGGCACGGGAAATTCTCCACCCGCAAGAAAACTCGCCTGCTGGCCGTCCATCGCGATCAAATTCGGCTCGGCCAGTTCGCGCAAAACGCCCTGCGTCTGCAAGGCGCGCAGCGCGAGCAAAGTGTTCCCGGCCATCGCATAGACGTTGAGAGAGCTGGCGATGGAGCCGAACATGCTGCCGTTCTCGACCCTGTTGAGCGTGAACGGGCCGGAGCCTGTGTTGGTATAAGCGCCGCTGCCGGGGCTGCTCTGGAAGGCGGGCGAGAGCGCGAGGTCGCGCATACGGTTGCGGCTCACTTCGGCCACGCGCACCTGCAACTGCACCTGCGTCGCATCCTTCACGGGCGTCTGAAGCATGTTCACCGTCTTGAAGCCGGCGGCCTGCACGACCGCATCAACCTGCTCGGAAGTTTTCGGTGTGGCGACGTTGCCGGAGATGACGACCGAGCCGTTGGCCTGACTCAGGCGCACGTCGTCTTTGGGAAAGAGCGCGCGGATTTGCGAGTCGATGAGCGAGAGGTTGGCGCGCACGAACACGTCGAAGACGAGGAACTTGCCCGTCTTCTGTTCCCACGCGATGAAGTTGACCTGCCCGAAAGCCTTGCCGTTGACGAGCACCTGATCCGGCGCGACGAGCACCGCTTCGGCGATGTCCGGGTTCGAGACCGAGAAGCGACCGATGGGCTTGTCGAAGTTGATGACGCGCGACTGCCCGACGAGGACGTTGATCGGCGTCGCCTCTTTCGCTTCGGCGATGAAGCTGGCGCTGACGGAAGTCCCCTGCGCGTGTGTCGGCACGGAGACTGTGAAGAGCATGCTGGCAGCGCAGGCGAGCAGCACAACGCGGGCGATAGGGGAACGACTTAACATGATGATTTGACTCCTGTGTGTGTCAGACAACTTCCGACAAATTGCTTTCGGCGTTCGACTCTCGAACCGCCTTCCCCCGATAACGATTCAGGGAGGCGGATGGGCGAACGTTTACGGGAAATCTACGTTGCGCTTCTTCGTGCCTTCGATGACCTCGACGGACGCGCGAGGAGCCGGAGGCGTCGCCGGTGCGGCTGGCGCAGCCTTCGGCATTTCATCGCGCGGGGGGAGCGTTTGCGCGCGCGGCCTGTGCA
>JBAVPI010000286.1:0-2217 GCA_049692915.1 Pyrinomonadaceae bacterium | reverse complement strand
GACCGGAGCAGCGCCCGCGCCGCCCCGCCCGCGCCGATGACGGCGACGCGCGCTCCGCTTATTTCCAGAAGTCCCTGCAATGGAATCAACGCCGCCGCCGCGTCCGTGTTGTCGCCCACGAGTCGGCCATCCCGCACCACGACCGTGTTGACCGCGCCGACTTCCCGCGCCGTCAATTCAATCTCGTCGAGATGTTTCATGATCTCCGTCTTGTGCGGCGCGGTGACGCCGAAGCCGCGCAGATTCCAATCAAACTCGCGCGTCCGTGGATGAACCATCCGCCGCACGAACTCGCCCACATCGCCGACCTCGAACGGGAGATAGACGCCGTTCAATTCGCGCGCGCGGAAGGCCGCGTTGTGGATGAGCGGCGAGAGAGAATGCGCGACGGGCGAGCCGACGAGTCCGGTGATGAACGTGTGTTCGTCGAGCGAGCCGACGCGGTAGAGGCTGCGCAGTTCGTCTGCGCCGATCTGCCCCGGCGCGGTCGCCTGCGATTCGTCGAGCGAGCCGTAAGTGAGAAACGCGCCGCGCGACGGGCCGAGAATGCGCGTCGTCACGCCCGCCCCGCCCATCGCGACGGCGATCAACTTGCGCCCTTCACGACGCGCGCGAGCCAGCAGGCGAAAGACCGCGACGCAGTCCGTGATGTCTCCGGCGCGGAAGGCGATTTTCAGAACGTGCGCGGGCGTGTGCGTCATGCGCTCGTAAATCTCTTCGAGGTCGGCGGGCACTCCGTCGAAATCATGATGCGAGCAGATGACCTGACACTCTTCAAAGGTCGAAGATGAAAAAGCGAAAGTCGAAGATGAAAAAGCGTGGCGCTCGAAGAGTTCGAGTTCAACATCCGCGAAAGCGGGAGCGCGATATTCTCCTTCGCGCCAATCTTTCGCGGCTTGCCGCCAGAAGCCCGCGCGCACATCAATTCCAATCGCGCGTCGCCCGCCCTCTTCAGACGGGCGAAAGGTGAAGATGAAGGGACGCCCCGCAGATGCCTCCATCAACGCGCCGAGGTTGGAGCGCGCCTCATCTAATTGCGTCTCGTCAAGACAATCAAAACGCAACTCGATGATGTCCGCGACTCGCGATGCGCGCTCGATGGCCGCCGCAAGCTCGCTCGCCCGCGAGACGCAGACGGGGACGGCGATGAGTGCGATACGCTTCTCGCTCATCGTCTCCGTCCTCGCACAACGCCGCGTCTTGAAATGTTTTTTAAGATGGGTCGCACGCTTCGTCAAACGTCTTCCGGCGTGCGTTTAATCGGGACGCCGAGATGACGCGTCGTGCCTTCGGTGACGCTCGGCGGCGCGTCCACGAGTTCGCCCGTGCGAAGTGAAGGCAACGCCGCGCCCGGACGCGCTTGCTGCCGCGGCATCGCCGTCATGGGCGGGACGAATGAGGGAGGCGCGAGTTGTTGCTGTTCGCGCCGTGCGCGCATGATTGTCGAGACGCCCTCGCCGAGTTTGTAAAAGGCAGGGATGAGCATCCAGAACCACCACGTAAAGCCTCCGGGCATCCACCCCAGAACCGCCAGCGAGACGAGCACGAGGCCCACGCCTCCGATGATTTCCCGCACGCCTTTCTCGACGCTCGCAGGCTCTTTCTCTTTCTCCCTGCGCCTCCGGCGGCGCGACGAAGGGCGGCCCACTTCCTCCGACTCTTCGGCGCGCGTCAGTCTTTCGGCCAGTCGCCCGGTCAAGACCTGCGGCACGAGACTGATGTCCGCCCCGCAAGCGCGGCAGTACTTCGCGTCGTCAACATTTTGCGCCGCACATCTCGGACAGAACATTTTCTTTGCTCCCCTTCACTCAAGACCTTCGCCTGTAGTATACGCGGCTTTGCGCGCGGCGGTTCGCTGCCGCAACGCTTCGTAGAGCACGACGCCCGCGGCGACCGAGACGTTGAGCGATTCGATATGGCCGCGCAAGGGCACGCTCACGAGCGCATCGCAACGCTCGCGCACGAGTCGGCGCAAGCCCTCTCCCTCGCCGCCCATCAACAGCGCAGAGGGCTGCGTCCAATCCCAATCGGTGTAACTCAACGTCGCATCCGCCGACGTGCCGATTGTCCAGACGCCGCGCTTCTTCAACTCTTCGATGAGCCGCACGACATTGCCGACGCGCGCGACGGGAACGTATTCGAGCGCACCCGCCGCAGCCTTTGCCACCGTCTCGGTCAGACCCGCGGCGCGGCGTTCCGGGACGAAGACCGCGTGCG
>JBAVPI010000285.1:0-11273 GCA_049692915.1 Pyrinomonadaceae bacterium | reverse complement strand
TCGCGCGCCCGGCGGAATACAGAAGCACTTGCCAGTCCTGCCCAGTAGGGCCGACGCTGCTCACGAGATGTCGCAGTGCGTCGCGCAGTTCGGGCACAGTCCAGAATTGTATCGCGGGGAAAGGTCGCGCGAAGTTGCCGACAGGCGGCGCGCCCTTCGTGCTCGAAGCGATCAACAGCGCGACGGCCACCACCTGCGCGCCCATCTTGAACTTGCCCATCCTTGAAGCGGAGATAACAACGCCGTCCGCCGCCGCCACCGAGCGCAAACCGGAGACGGCGAACTCGCGCCCGACGATCAGCACGACGGCCCACGCCGGGGCCAGCCGATTTTCCACGAGCGAGATGAGAGCGGCGGAGATGAGCAGCTTATCGGCAATCGGGTCGAGCAGCACGCCGAGCCTTGAGACTTGATTGCGACTGCGCGCGAAGTGTCCGTCGAGGTAATCGGTGAAGGCTGCGGCGAGAAAGAGCGAGACGCCGAGGATGTGTCTCTGAACGCCGAACCAATCCTCCGAAAACGGCGTCAGCAGGACGACGACGAGCAGCGGCACGATAAAGATGCGCGACATCGTCAGTGCGTTCGGAAGATTCAGCACGTGCCTCCCTTGCTTCCTCGCGCCTCCAGTGGCGAAAAGCTTTGAGCGTATGTTTCTATGCCGCGAAGTTTAGGAGCGCCGCGCGAGGGGTGTCAAGACATAGCGCCAAGGTACATCAATGCCGCATAGCTGTAATTGCGACCAATCCAAGCGCGGCAAAACGTGAATGAGAAGTAGAAGGGCAATACGTCCCTTACCGACTCACGCGGTAATTCAGTCTCACGCCGGTGCAACGGGGATGAGCCTTCGTTCCTATTACCAAGAACTTGGCAGATGTTAATGTTTACTATAGAATTGCGCGGCTTTTGGCCCTTACGGTTTTTAACTCTACATCTTGAGCTTCACGAGTCCTCTAGTTGCGGTAGACCTACATTCATGATAAATCCGGATTCTTACTTGGGGCGACATGCTTTAGAGTCAAAGAAGCAGGGTAGGATGGCGTCGGCAGGAATATGGTTTATCGTGCTGACGCCGATTGCCGTTCTTCTTTTTTTTCAGACCGGCCTCTTCATCCGCCATCTTACGCACCCGGATGGTGCGACACTCTTGAAGAGTATGGCTGATGATCGCCTAGAGCAGGTACTCCGCCGCAAACAATATTTATCCAACCCGAAGGCGACGCCGCTCCCGAAGGGACTTGATTACGATCCCCTCTTCACTTCAGGGGAGAAAGGCATGTTGGAGACAGAGGCCAAACGGATAACGACCAACAGCACTTTGGAGACTGAATTTAATAATAAATTTGGCGTCTCCCTCAAAGACCTTGACGCAGTAGTTTTTCCTGCGGCGAAGTTGAGCAAAGTAAATTGCCCCCGGCTCGGGGTCGAAAGCCAAGCGCTGGAGGACGCCAAGGTCAAGTCCGCATGGCGTTTTAGTGTGGGCGGTTTCACGATAAGGGACGGGGCGGGGGCCGCTAAGGCGACTGCAGATGGCAGACCGAGGATAGCCATTCATCCTTGGAGTTTCGCAACACAGAAAACTTTACGCCGGGCGCTCCTTCACGAGATGTTCCACTCAGCAAACATTCCGGCTTTCAACCCTTTTCCATATTCTCTCGCTCATCACGACCTTACGTACCTGCCTGAATATAAGGAACTGCTGGGGCTTGCCAATTTGAACGACGACTGTTTCGATAATATAAGGCAATTGAGCGACGACTGCCTTGATAATGTAATATGGTTCTTTCTATTAACCGTCCTCGGCCTGATTGTTCGTTGTCTGTGGATAGCTTATGACGTAAAGTCGAGTCGCCGGTTGCGTCTTAACCCGGTCATGTCTTAATTATTCCGCACGCCATAACCGTTGACGCGGTGGTCTATCAAAGGTCGGGGGGCACTTTCCTCCTGCGGCTTCTTACCCGCCCGACGCCTCTCGACAAAGTCTGCAATGTCATGCTTCAGCAAGTATGCGCTCAAGAAGATAAACGCGAGCACGGCCAGTAGCGTCCCCGCGTCGAGCCACCCCGCCCCGTACAGTGTGTTGCCAATCCAGTCGCCACTGCTGACAGCTTCACTACCCGTATTAGCCTTAATCTGTGCGGTCAATTTAAACCAGCAGTAGAACTGCCACGCGATGAAAAGGTAGGTCGTTAAAGCAAGGGCCTTGCCCGTCGCCCCCCTCCACAGCCGCAGGAAGGCAGCTGCGATGATAAGGCACAGGGCCACGCCCGTCTGCGGGCTGCTGCGCAGCGTCCACAACGGCACGTCCGCACCCGGGGCGAGATAATTCGAGAAAAAGAGAAACGCACACACATACACGGCGGCAAGCACGGCTGCCGCCCGGCTAAAAAGATATTCGACGACAATGGCCCCGGGGACTAGGGGCGCAACCTCGGTGCGTTCGATGCTGTCGTGAAGTACGGCATTGGGAGACTGGGCCTTGTCTTCAAGAAACTCATAGTCGAGAAGGGCAGTTCGGCTGCCGCCGAGATTTTGCTGTCTGAACTGGCTCATTGCTCATCTCCTCAGTCACACAGGACAACGTGTCGAGGTAAATATTTGTTACACCGGTGGGGGTTTGAGTTACGTCTATTATGTTGGACGTCTATAAATTTAGACGCGCAGGTTCCCTTTCAACATCTCTTCGAAGATGGCACCTCAACGAAGGGCGTGCAAGCGCACGATATACGTGATGGTGCTCGGCCTTGAAGGTTAAGGGGTGTACTTTTCTTCTCTCTCGGGAGTCATGCCGGGTAGCATAGGAGCAAGACGTGTGCCGGGGTGAACGCCTCCGGCTCTTAAGTCGAGCCTAACACTGAAAAAGAAGCGTAGCAACTGTTTCAGTACATTCTTTCCAACACTGTCCCGAAAAACTCCGCTCGTCTTACACGGTTGATGCGTAAATATCAGGCACTATACTTTATTTACTGTCGCCCTCTGTTGACAGGCAAACTCGTTGACTGTAGTCCGCAGGCTACATCCTGTGTTCGGGGGGGAGATGAAACGAACGCTGTGTAAGATGAGGAGAGTTCGCATGAACAAAGTCTCCATAAAAGGTCAAAGAGGCGCTACATCGTAAACAGCAGCGTGGTAATTCTGTCCCTCGCGCGAGCAACAACAACGCCCCATAGGTTATTCCGACTGAACTTAAGGTCAGGCTTATACCAAAATGATATAGTCCGGTCAAGCGAATTGACATGCCCTGCGGAGGGCGTCCTGAACCACAGCATCTTGAATAGTACGCCGTGCACGCTCAATATGCTGTTGTCATCATCGAGATTCCGCGCGCCCGCATCACTCGCTAGTCGAAGACACCAAACAGGTGTGGCAGGCGCGGAGATTCTATGAACTTAAGCACCTCTTTGAGGCGTTCTTCAACGACTCTTCTTCGTCGGGGAGATATCTTGACGGTCGTGCTTACTGTGATGCGCCGCGGGCGGTTGACGGTCAACAAAAATGTCGGATGCAACCCGCCCACGGAGATAGGTCGCGTGGTGCTCAGCGACGGTGGACACTCTCCTTGCCTGCCCATATACCTCTCGTTTACAATCGTCGTTTCCGCACCGCGCGAAATTCTTGACTGTGTGCTCCCGCGGACTGTTTCAAGCAATGGCAATTGACCGTATTACGGTGCGCGGCGCGCGCCAACACAACCTGAAAAACATCAGCGTGGAAATTCCGCGTGACCGCCTGACCGTCATCACTGGCCTGTCGGGTTCGGGCAAATCCTCGCTCGCCTTCGACACGATTTACGCAGAAGGCCAGCGTCGCTACGTCGAATCGCTCTCGGCCTACGCGCGCCAGTTTCTAGACCAGTTAGAGCGCCCCGACGTGGATTCGGTGGACGGCCTCTCGCCCGCCATCTCGATTGAGCAGAAGACGGTCTCGCGCTCGCCCCGTTCGACGGTGGGGACGGTGACGGAAGTTTACGACTACCTGCGCCTCCTGTTCTCCTCCGTCGGCCAGCCGCACTGCCACAACTGCGGCGCGCCCATCACGCGCCAGTCAATCGAACAGATCGTCCTGAGCGTGCTTGGCCTGCCCGAAGGCGAGCGCGTGATGGTGCTCGCGCCCATCGTGCGCGGTCGCAAGGGAGAGTTTCGCAAGGAGCTTGAGAAGCTCGCGAAGGACGGTTTCCTGCGCGCACGCGTGGACAACGAATTGCTCTCGCTCGACGAAGAGATCAAGCTCGACAAGCGACGTAACCACACCATCGAAGCCGTCGTTGACCGCCTGCTCATCAAGCCCGGCATCAACGAGCGTTTGACGGAATCCGTCCGCACGGCCCTCAAACTCACGGGCGGCGCGGTGCTCATCGCGGTCGTGGACGGCGACGAAAAGCTCTACTCGGAGAAGATGGCCTGCGTCAACTGCGGCATCAACATTCCTCCGCTTGAGCCGCGCTCGTTCTCCTTCAATTCGGTTTACGGCGCGTGCAAGCGTTGTCACGGCCTCGGCACGGTGCTCGAAGTTGACCCGGCCAAGATCGTTCCCGAAGCGACCGAGCGCGCCGATAAACTGCTCTTCTTCGGCGTCGCCGACAAGCAGGGCACTGCCTATTTGAAGAGCGCGCTCGTCGCCGTCGTCGAACACTTCGACGCCTCCGCGCAGATGCCTTTCGTCGAACTTCCGAAGGCGGTGCGCGACGCTTTCTTTTACGGCGTCGAGGGGAACTTAACTTTTCGTCAGGGCCTCTATAAATACGAGAGCGACTGGAAGGGCGCGGTGCGCTGGCTGACCGAGCGCATGCACAACGCGCCGTCGGAGAAGGTGCGCGAGTCGCTCGAAGAACTCGTCTCGCCGGTCGAGTGCCCGGAGTGCGAGGGCCGCAGGCTGCAACCCGAATCGCTCGCCGTGCGCGTCGGCGGTTTAGGGATCGCGGACTACACTTCGCTTCCCATCGAAGAGGCCGTCGCACGCTTCGACACTCTCAAGCTCAACGAGCGCGAAGATCAGATCGCCGGTCTCGTCCTGCGCGAAATTCGCAACCGCATGCGCTTTCTCGATAAGGTCGGCCTCGGCTACATCACGCTCGACCGCGCGTCGGCCACACTGTCGGGCGGCGAAGGCCAACGCATACGTCTCGCCACGCAGATCGGCTCGCAACTGCGCGGCGTGCTCTACGTTTTGGATGAACCCTCCATCGGCCTCCACCCGCGCGACAACCAGCGTCTGCTTGAGACGCTCGGCGCGCTTAGGGATTTGGGCAACACCGTCCTCGTCGTCGAGCACGACGAAGAGACGATTCGACGCGCCGACTACGTCGTTGACATCGGCCCGGCGGCGGGCGTCCACGGCGGCGAGATCGTCGCGGCGGGCACGCCTGAGGAAGTCGCCGCGAATCCCAACTCCGTCACCGGCCTCTACATCAGCGGCGCGCGCGGCATCAACGTCCCCGACGTGCGACGACAATCCAACGGCACGTCCGTCACGATTCACGGCGCGCGCCACAACAACCTCAAAGAGATTGACGCGACGTTTCCGCTCGGACTGCTGACGGTCGTGACGGGCGTTTCAGGTTCGGGCAAGTCAACACTCGTGGACGATATTCTCTATCGCGCGCTCGCGCGCCACATCAACGGCTCGCTCGAAGAGCCGGGCGATTACGATTCCATCGAGGGGCTTGAGAACGTAGACAAGATTATCGAGATTGACCAGTCGCCCATCGGGCGCACGCCGCGCTCGAACCCTGCGACGTACACCGGCCTCTTCACGCCGATTCGCGAACTCTACGCGATGCTTCCCGAATCGCGCGAGCGCGGTTACAAGCCGGGCCGCTTCTCCTTTAACGTCAAGGGCGGGCGCTGCGAGGCGTGCGAGGGCGACGGGATGAAGCGCATCGAGATGAATTTTCTGCCCGACGTGTATGTCCTCTGCGACGTGTGTCGCGGCGCTCGCTACAATCGCGAAACCCTGTCGGTCAAGTACAAAGGCAAATCCATCGCCGAACTGCTCGACACGACCGTCGAAGAGGCTCTGCCGATTCTCGAAAACATCCCGCAGATCAAGCAGAAACTTCAGACGCTCTTGGACGTGGGCCTCGGCTACATCAAGCTCGGTCAATCTTCGACAACTCTTTCGGGCGGCGAGGCGCAACGCATCAAGCTCGCCAAAGAACTCTCGAAGCGCGCGACCGGCAGAACCATTTACATCCTCGACGAGCCGACCACGGGCCTCCACTTCGCCGACGTGCACAAGCTGCTCGACGTGCTCCAACGACTCGTCTCTCTCGGCAACACAGTGATCGTCATCGAACACAATCTCGACGTGATTAAGAGCGCCGACTTCATCATTGACCTCGGCCCGGAAGGCGGCTCCGGCGGCGGTCGCGTCGTCGCCACGGGAACGCCCGAAGAAGTCGCACGCGTCCGACGCTCACACACCGGACAGGCGCTCAGACCGCTCCTTAACGGACACGCCGCGAACGGCCACTCGAAGTCGAACGGCAAAGAGTCGGCAGGCAAGACGACGAACGCGCGCGCACGCAAGAGCGCCTGAACCATTCGTTCGCGTGGGGGACTCGCGAAGAGGCACGCGTGTTATACTTCCGCGACATTAACGGCCTGTGCCCGCCGCTTTTGTGTGCGGAGTCGCATGACCAACGCGCGTGGAGGATTGTTGGAATGGAGATTGACGACGGTATGTTCCCTTGGATCAACACGCCCGACGAAGTGGCGGACAAGGTCAACGAGTTGATCGAAGCGTGGCGCGACGAAGTCGCCCTCATCCCCGAAGAAGCGGCGCAACGTCTCTCCGCGCAGCGTCTTCTTAAAAATATCGTGCGCGAGACTTTCATGGCGCACTTCGCCTCGACCGAGGACGACTTTGAACGATGCTGGCCGCGTCTGCGCGACGACATCTTGTGCGAGCACGCCGCGCAGATTTTCAACCAGATTTTCGGCATCGGCGAGGACGAGGACTGGGACGAATTTGACGACGAAGAAAACTTCGACGGGGATGATTTTGAAGACGAGTTGAAGGACGACGGCGGACGTTGAACGCGCTGTTTCAGTTTGACGATTGACGCATCGCCTGCCGGGGCTAAAAATTTCTTTTGCCCGGCCCGCTTCGTCCACCGGCAGCTTCCATGATAGAACGCATCTCAGCCATCGTCGCCGACAGCCTCGAAGTGAAACGGCGTTATTTCGACGCGCACGCGGCTGAGATCGCGCGCGCCTCGCAAATCATCGCCGACTGTTTTGCAGCGGGCGGCAAAATCCTCATCTGCGGCAACGGCGGTTCGGCGGCGGACGCGCAACACATCGCCGGCGAGTTCGTCAATCAATTCATCTGCAAGGATCGCGCAGCCCTTCCCGCGCTCGCGCTCTCGACCGACGGCGGCGTGCTCACCTGCATCGCCAACGACACCGGCTTTGAAAAGATATTCGCGCGGCAGGTCGAAGCGTTCGGCACGGAGGGAGACGTGCTGCTCGCCATCACGACTTCTGGCAACTCGCCCAATATCACAGCCGCCGTGAAAGTCGCGCGCTCGCGCCGCATGAAAATCGTCGGACTGCTCGGCAGAGACGGCGGCGAAGTGCGCGCGTTGTGCGACCTCGCGCTCGTCGTCGAGAGTGGCGACACACAGCGCATACAGGAAACTCACAACCTCATCGGACACGTCCTCTGCGACCTCGTCGAGTCGGTTCTCTTTCCCGTCGGCGAAAACGTGTGAAGGAGCGATTACCTCTCGTGTCCATCTACGACGAACAGAACATCCGCCCGCTCAGCCTCGAAGGGGTCAACACTTACCCGCTCGCCGACCGTCCGAGCAAAGTCAACATCGCGGATTTCGCCAAACCGCTCGACGAGAACTCTACGCTCCGCGACTTCCTGCGCGCGTTGCCGAACATCCTCGCCGTCCAATCCCTGCGCGCCGTCGCCGCACAGATGCGACGCGCTCGCTCCGCCGGTAAGCCGATCATCTGGGGCATCGGCGGGCACGTCGTCAAGACTGGACTCGCGCCGCTCATCATCAATCTGATGCAGCGCGGCTACGTCTCAAGCATTGCGTGCAACGGTTCAGTCCTCGTCCACGATGCGGAGATCGCGCTCGTCGGCTCGACTTCCGAAGACGTTGACGCGACGCTCGGCGCGGGCGCGTTCGGCGCGGCGGACGATACGGGCAGGCTCATCAACTCGGCGGCGCACGAGGGCGCGAGCGACAACATCGGCCTCGGCGAATCTATGGGACGCGCGTTGTTGAGAGCCACGCCAAAGTATCCGGAACTCTCTCTGCTCTGTGCCGCCTACAGTGCGCGCGTCCCCTTCACCGCGCACGTCGCCATCGGCACAGACATCGCGCACTTCCACCCGCAGGCCGACGGCGCGAGCCTCGGCGCGACGACGCACACCGACTTTCGCCTGCTCTCGGAGATGGTGCGGCGTCTGAACGGCGGCGGCGTCTATCTCAACGTCGGCTCGGCGGTCATCATGCCGGAAGTGTTCCTCAAGTGCGTCACGCTCGTCCGCAACCTCGGCCACGCGCTCGAAGATTTCACGACCGCCAACTTCGACTTCGTCCCATCCTACCGCCCGCTCACCAACGTCGTCCGACGCCCCACGAGCAACGGTGCGGGTCGCGGCTACTCCATCACCGGCCACCACGAATTGATGATCCCACTGCTTGCCGCCGAACTGCTGTGCGGCGAAGACGACGCGCATTAACGTCCGCTTCCAAAACTTCATCGCCCCGCTTTCAGCAAAACTTTATCCCCGCAACATCAACTTAAACAAAGTTGCACCCAAACCTATCAAGTCGCACCCTAACCGGGATTAAAGATTCTCGTAAGCTGCTCAACGCACAAGCCCAACGGAGCGCTCAACCTTATTTCCTGATGCAAGGCTGGTGTTTAACTGTCCCAGACAACCTCCAAGTTCAATCCGCCGTGTACAGCGGCACATGCCTGTGCTCATGAAAGTTAAGGGTTGACAGACACGCCAGAAGCTTCATATACTCCCACTCTGAAATTGAAATTCACTTTCAATGTCGTCTTAGACTCGCTTTTGACATCTTGTAAAACAAACATGCCCGCGCAGATTTGATCTTAGCGGAAACAACTTTGATCTTGGCGGCAACAACTGCGCTAGCCTTTGATCGTCGTCCTCTACGGCTGAAGACCAACCTGCGTTCAAGGTCGGCCAGCTTCCATGTCTCAACGCTAAAAGGAATTTTGCATGACCGGCACCAAGACGCTGCGACGCACACTTCTCCAACGCGCACTGCTCTCCTGCGCGCTCCTTATTTCTTCCACCGCCGCTGCTGTCGCGCAGACCGAAATTACATCAGGCGTGCGCGGCACGGTCACGGCGGAAGAATCCGGTCAGCCTTTGGCCGGAGCGCGTGTGACGGTGCGAAACATCGCTCTGAATGTTGAACGTCAGACAATCACGGACGGGTCGGGCGCTTATCTGTTGGCGGGACTCCCGCCCGGCGACCGCTACGAAATCAGCGTCGTCGCGGATGGCTTTCGCGAGCAAACTGTGGGACAACTCGCGCTCATGTCGGGCGTCGTCGCAAGCATCTCGCTCAAGCTGCAACTGAGCGGACTGGAAGAGGTAATTGACATCGTGGACACCGGCGTCGGTCTGGTGAACGACGCGCCTGAAATCAGTCAGACTGTCTCCCCGCGTCAACTCACGGAACTGCCTTCAAACGGGCGCAGTCTCAACCGCTTCGCACTGCTCGACCCGCACGTTCGCAACACGGGGGGACTCGGCGGCGACGGCTCGACCGCGCAACGTCTTTCGATCAACGCCAACTCGTACCGGCAGACCTTCTACAAACTCGACGGCAACAGCAACTACGACTTCGTCTATGCAAACGCGCCGCAGCAACAAGTCTCGCTCTCGGCGGTGCAGGAGTTTCGCGTGCTGACGAATCAGTATTCGGCGGAGTACGGCGGCACGAGCGCAGGAATAGTCAGCACGTTGACGAAATCGGGCAGCGCCGATTTTCACGGCGAGGGCTTTTATTTCGTGCGACCGAGCGGGCTGCAAGCCGCGCCGCCCGTCTCGACGGCGCATGTGCCGAACGAGCTACAGCAGTTCGGCGGCAGCTTCGGCGGCCCCTTGGGCGGAGAGCGCGCGACCTTCTTTATCAACTACGAACGCTCGCGTCAGAATCGCGGCGCGTTCATCCAGTCCCCCGCCCCGCTCGTCTTCAACGGACATTCGCGCGACGATCTCGGACTCGCGCGCTTCGACTTTCGTTTCAACGATGCGCACTCCGTCTCGCTTCGCCTCAACGCCAACCGCAACACCAACGACAACACCAACGACCGCGTCAGCGGCTTCACGCAGCCGAGCGCGGCGACTCTCAGCCGGACGCAGTCGGCGGGCGTGCAGTTGACGGATCATGTCGTCTGGCGTTCGTTCGTCAACGAGCTGCGCGTGAGCTACATCAACTCGCTTCCCTCTTCGAGTTCCGCCGTCTCTCCGCAGGTCTCCGTCGTGCGACCGAACTACGGCACGGAGGGCGGCTCCGTTTATTCGTGGGCGCGCACGGAGACGTGGCAGATCGCCGAACAGTTGGCGACGCAAAGCGGCGCGCACGAGTTGAAGTTCGGCGGCGACTTCGTGCGACAGAAGGCGCGCGATTTCAGTGAGACGACTTTCGGCGAGTATCGCTTCGCGCCCGGCGCGCCGCGACCCGATGAAACCTATCTCGACTTCACGCAGAAGTTCGGCCTCGGTTTCCTGCGCTACGGCCAGACGCTCGCCTCCGGCTTCGTGCAGGACAACTGGCGCGTCCGCCCGCGCCTGACGGCAAACCTCGGCCTGCGCTACGACTACCAGTCCGTCACCGCCGACCGCAACAACTTTTCGCCGCGTCTCGGTTTCGCTTGGGACTTGAGCGGCGACGGCAAGACGGTCGTGCGCGGCGGCGCAGGTGTCTTTTACGATCAGTATTATCTCTACATCACGCGTCGCTTTTTGCTCGAAGGCGTTGACGCGAAGATCAGAACCTATCGCTTCACGCCGGGGCAGACGGGTGCGCCCGTGTTTCCCGCTTCGCTCACGGAGCCGCCCGCCGGCTCGTCCGAAGCGATCCGCGATTATGTCTATCTTCCCGCCGAACGTTTGCTCAACCCTGAAAACACGCAGTTCTCGCTCGGCGTGCAGCATGCGCTCGGCGGCGATTGGACGCTGACGTTTGATGCGATCCATTCGCGCACGCTCAGGCAGCAGCGCGTCAACGACATCAACGCGCCCGCGCCGTTCACGCGCACCGCGCC
>JBAVPI010000284.1:0-7795 GCA_049692915.1 Pyrinomonadaceae bacterium | reverse complement strand
CAGAGCATGGCTTACATCGTCGCCCATATCATGTCCGCCGTCATCGGTGACGAGCAGGCATGCTCCCGCATCCTCCAGCATGAAGGCCCGTCGAGAGAGGGGGTATGAGGGGTCGAGCGGTAGATACGCCGCTCCCGTCTTGAGCACCGCCAGCATCGCCGTGATTAACGAGAGCGAACGACTCATGGCGAGGGCCACGACCGTGCCGGGACGAGCGCCTGAGGCTCGCAGGTGATGGGCGAGTCGGTTGGACAGGGTGTCGAGCGCACTGTAGGAGAGTTGAGAGCCGTCGTAGGAGAGGGCGAGGCGGTCGGGAGCGGAGCGTGCTTGACGGGTGAAGAGTTGATGGAGGCAGAGGGAGCGGGGATACTCCGTGGTCGTCTGATTCCACTCGACGAGCATCTGCCTTCGCTCGGCCTCGCCGTAGCAATCCAACTCCTCGATCTTGCGCTCCGCTCCGGTCAGGGCTTCACGTAGCGTCCGCTCGTAGCGACTCGCAAAGCGCTGCACAGTCTCAGGCAGGTAGAGTTCCCGCTTGAATGCCACCGACGCGCGCAGACCTCCGTCCTCCCACCGCCAGCGAATGTTGAAGTCTTGGCCCATCTCCGGCGCTTGCCCGTGAAGTCCTTCCAGCGCGAGCACCACGTCGGAGAGGGGGCAGCGCCCCTGCTCAACGGCGATGCCGGCGTCGCGCACGGCCCGCGCGAACGGATAGTGCTGTCTGGCGTAAGCGTCCGTGAGACTCTGCCGGACACCGTCCAGAACCTGCCGGAAGGTTAACTCCGGGGCCAACTCGTCAACGATGGCTACGAGATTGATGAGTTCCGGTTCGACATCCGGGGTCATGCGCGCCGGGCTGAGGACGACCACGCGCGGCCCGCCGCCCTGCCGGTAGAGACAAACTTTCAAGGCAGCCAGCAGGACGGTGTAGAGGAGGAAAGGGGTGTCGCGCGTCACCTTCGCCAGCTTCTGCGAGAGGAGCCGGTCAAGCGTTAGCTCCAGCGTGTCAAGCTCGGTGGCCGAACCGGAGCGCGGAAAGTCGGGTTCGAGACCCGAAGCTCCGAACTCGCCTGAGAGATGTTCAGACCAGAACTGTCTCTCTTCTCTCGTCTGCCTGTCGAATATGAGCGTCTCAGATGTTGCTTGCTCCATGATCTACACTCTTTCGGTCTATCGTCTGTCGGGTTGTGTTGGGAAGCGGTGGCCGGATTCGACCGGACTACTGCGAGGGGCGCGCGACTTCAATGCTTTCACGGGTACGATTCGAGGAACATCTCCTTCGCCCCGTAGATTCTTTCGGAGACTTTCCCCACGTCCCGGCAAGCTGCGATCAGCCGGTCGGACTCAACAATGGGTATGGACTTGTCGTCGTAAACGATGCTCGTGACGTAGCTCAGCCAAGGCTCCTGACCCATCGCGTAGATATAAACCTGCTGGCAGTTGAAGCGGTTGACGATGTCGAGGCCGCGGTCGCAGTCAGAGCCGTTGAGCCGGCGCGACTGATCCATCTTGCGGTCGAGCGCTTTCGTCAGGAGCGCGCCGTACATCCATGAAAGCGGTGCGCCCTCGCATTCCATCCCCAGAAAGAGGACATCAATGTCGCCGGTCACTTTATGGATACGCTCGTAGAGTTTGGGTTCGATGTTGCGCGAGTCAGCCGCACACAGGATGCGTCGCCCGTTGAGCATGATGAGATGGGCTATGCGTGTGCGGATGTTGAGGTCGCCGTGCTCGCCGAAGAAGGGCAGCCCCATGATGCTCCCTCCGGGAATCGAGATGCTCTCCATCTCGTCAATCTCGATGACGTTCTTAAAGCCCGTCTGCTGAAGGATGAGTTTGGCGGACGGGTCTTCGAGCGCTCCGCCGCCCGCGCGCGGGACGATGATTGTGCCGATCTTCGAGCGCAGTTGGAGCAGCGTCTCGAACATGATGTGATCCGAGTGAGTGTGCGTCAGCAGGACATAGTCAATGCGTTCGGGCAGGTCGGCGAAAGTGTAGCGACCGATGTCGCTCTCGTACTCGTAGCTGACGATGGGGTCGGTCATGATGCTTACGCCCTTCGTCTCGACGAGAATGCAGGCGTGATTCAAGTAGCGTATGCGGATGTCGTCGCCGTCGTAGGGCGGGGTGCGGCGGGGGGCTTCCGGGGTGAAGAACGTCTTGAAAACCTCGTCCTGATCGGCCCCGACGCCAAGCCTATCTTTAATGTAGTCGTATGTCTGCGGCGTCTCGCGCATGCGGAAAAGTTCGTCGAGCGCTTCGTCCGCGAAGGGCAAACGGAGCCAGACATGTCCCTCTTCGTGAAAGCGCGGCGTGCTGAAGACGAAGGGGCGATGGTCTGAGTTGATGAGCGAGAGATCGAGTGATTGCAACGACTCGTCGTAGTAAGGACTGCGATAGAGCAATCCTTCGATGACGCGGATCGTCGGGTTGCTGTTGATGTCGTAAACCAACTCGACATAGCCCTGTAGCGGTTCGGGCACTTTGGCGTAGAGGCTTTCCATCGAAGAGCCGTTGGCTTCGTTGAGCAGCAAGCTGTTCAGAGTCTTGACGGCCTCACTGAATTCGATCAGGCATTTCTGCTCTTTGAGCGTGCGCTCAAGCAGTGCCTTGACCTCCGGGCTGCGGCGCGGAGGCACGTCGAGAAACGGCCCGCCGCGCATGGCCGGGTTCTTCACTGCGGCGGCGTGTATCTCCGGGGCCGTGACGAAAGACTTCATGATCTTGACGTGCGAGTTCGCCACGTTCATGGCTGCGGTCAGGGGCGAGATCAGGTGCGGCCACGCATACCACTGGTTGAAGAGCGGTTCGAGTTGGACGTTTTGTCTGAGATAAAGATTTTCGTTTGACATGAGACTTTCTTTCCCGCTTGGGTACGGTCGGGCAAACGGCCAACGCGCGCCGCAGTGGGGCGCGCACCGCGAATGCGAGCTTACGCAAACGAGGTCAGCGCAGGCTCGCCTTGGAAGACGAGGCTCAGGTAGCGGTCGCCCTCTTGGAAGAGGAGGTTCTTGCTTTGTAGCGAAGCGAGGCTCGCTTCGGCTTCAGCCGGGGTGATGTCCAGAGAGCGGGCGACGGACAGCGGTCGTCCCGGCGAGTTGAGCGTCTCTAACAGGCGGCGTTCGCTGTCGCTGACGGCGTACTCGACGGGGCGCTCGCCGCGCGAATCGTAGATGACGTTGGTGCTGTCGCCCGTCTGCTTGAAGTAGAGCTTCGGGCGTTGCGTTGCGTCCTGATTGTGCCAGCGCACGGCCCAGTTCGTGACCAACCCCTTGAGCTTCCCGATCCAGTTCGCCATGTCAACGAAATACTTGGCCTTCATGTTCGAGTCGGCGAAGTAGTAAGCAAGGTTGTTGAGAGACTCTTCGGGGAATGGATAAGTGAGCCGGTAATACTGGAGCGGATGCAGGTCTAAGCCGTACTCCTGCGCCTTGGTGAAATAGGGGCTATAGCGGTCGAAGCGGACGGGGAAAGCGCCGGAGGGCGGCGGCAGGTGCGTCAGCAGCGGGAGGTCTGTCATGTACTTGCGATAGACCTCTTCGCCCTCGCCGGGGAAGCCGACGAGCAAATTCCAGTAAGGGTAAATCTGATAGGTGATGCAGTTTTTGAGCAGCAGCAGGTTGGTGAAAACGCTCGTGCCCTTTCGCATCAGCTTCAGCGTGGAGGTGGCGAGCGCTTCGATGCCGGGCTGGATTGACCTGACGCCGGAGTTCGCGAGAATCTGCATCTCTTCCTCGGACAGGTCGGCCTTAACCTCGTAGAAGATTTGCGAGCCGGAGGGCGTCTTCAATCGCGGCAGCACGTCCGTCAGATAGTTCTTCGGCAGAATGTTGTCAACTGCGTCGAAGCGTTTGCAGTCGTCGGCGTACTTGAAGAGTGTGTCGAATTGCGCGAGCGCCTTTTCGGGATCCATCGCGCGGTAGGCCATTGACGAGCCGTTGAGACCGCAGAACGTGCAGTGGGCTTTCTCGCCCCACCAGCATCCGCGCGAAGTCTCGAAGAGCAGCACGGGCTGAACCTCCTTCTGCGGGAAACTCTCGTGCATGACTTGAATAAAGGGGTCGTAGTCGAGCCGCACGTCCACGTCAATCGGCAGTTCTTCGCCGAGGTCGCCCTTGCAGTCGAGCATCGGCAGCGCGCTCCGGCGTTTGGAGAAGACGCCCTTGATGTCGCCGTGGAAGTTCGACTGCGGGTCGAGTTGCCGCCGCAGGAGTTCGGGGAAACTGATGAGCGACGGGCCGGAGAAGACGTGGTCAATCTGGGGCACGTGCCGGACAATCTCCTGCCCCATCGGCGCTTCGCAGTTAGCGCCGCCCATCACCGTGACGGCTTTCGGGTTCGTCCTCTTGACACGCTCGGCCATCGCGAAGCAGGCCACGTTCTGGGTGAACATCGAGGTCAGCCCGACCATGTCCACACGGTCGAGGTCATACTTTTTGACCATCTGACTGAAGAACTCCGGCAGGCGACTCTTGATGTCGAGCACGATCTCTTTGATCTTGAGCGTCTCTTGATCGCCGCGCGGAAAGTAGCGCTTGAAGTAGGCATCCTGATTGTCCTCCAGATGCGGGAACGCCTCGCGCCGGAACAGCCAGTCGCCGATGCCGGACGTGTGTGCATCCATCGAGGTTGAGATCAGCGTGTAGAGGCCGATGCCGATGTAACGTGCGAAGTCGTGGTTGACGTAAGCGATGTCAACCTCCACCTCTCCCGCAAACTTGTCCTCGGCAATGGACTTGATCTGTGTCAGTGCAATCGAGGGGAAGTACAATGCCGCGAACGGCATGTTGATGAGACAGATTCTATACATGGATGTCCCTCCTTTCGGGCTACGCAAGGCTTCAAGGCGGATGACGCACCGGAGCGTTTGACCGCGGTGTTTGGTTTAATCGTGATGTGAAAGTTGAAGAGTTAGTCCGGCCCTTGGGGAGCTTGAGTAGAGAGGCCGCGTTTCTAGCTCGTTGATGGTTTCCCCTTGTTCAGGTAAAGCTCATGCCTGCAAGCGCCCGGCTGACGGGCAAAGTTCGACGCCCGCTCACACGCTCTCGTGATGGTACGTAGTCAATCCGGCCGGACAACTGAGTTTTCTTCTTCTCCTCGATGATCGTGCTGGGCCGACATGAGGCAAGCTGGTTGGACATACATTTCTTACCCCTGATGATGCCGTTCGTCAACTTAATTTTGTTAAGCCTATCTCCGGCCCTCTGGCCCCGGCGATTCACAGCGAAAAGTCGAAGTCTTCGGCCTCGTCCCTGAGCGCGACGGCGGCGTCTGAAGGCGGCGTGACCGACCGGCGGTTGCGCAGCGGCAGGTCGAGAATGCGCACGTCCGGCTGCTCCAACACAAGGTCGAGGATGACTTGGAAGTGTTCCAGCATACGGCTGATCGTGGCGTGGCTGTACAGGTCTCGTTTATAAACCAGCGCGCCGCCGATGCCCGCCGGGCTATCCTCGATGACGAGCGTCAGGTCGTGCTCGACCGTCTGCGTCTCGACTTCGATGGGAGCGAAACTCAGTCGTCCCAGTCCGGCGGCGTCAGTCGTGCCGCTCGACCGGCTGTGGAACGAGAAAGCGGCTTGCGCGAGCGAGGGATTTTTCACGCCGCGCTCCTGCTGAAAGATTTCGACCACCTTCTCGAAGGGGAAATCCTGATGCGCGTCGGCATCGAGCGTGGTCTCCCTGACCTGCCGTAGGACTTGACGAAAGGTCAGGTCGCCGCCGAAATCCGTGTTGAGCACGAGCAGGTTGACGAAGAAGCCGATCAGCGGCTCTGTCTCGGCGCGGTTACGATTGGCGACCGGCGACGCCACGCAGATTTCGTCCTGTCCCGTGTAGCAGTGGAGCAAAGTCTGATAGACGGCCAGCAGCGTCATGAAGAGCGTCGCACCCTCTTTGCGGCTCAGCGCGCGCAGACGCCCGGCGCGGCCCTCTTCAAGAATCAACGGCTGGCTGTCGCTGCGGTATGAAGGGATGCCGGGCGGCGGATCAATTGTGGGCAGGTCGAGCACAGGGGGAACGCCCGCCAGACGCTTCTTCCAGAAACTCAACTGCTCGGCCAGCACTTCGCCCTGAAGCCAGCGGCGCTGCCACGTCGCATAGTCTGCATACTGCACGGCGAGTTCCGGCAGCAGCGAAGGAAGCCCGGATTCAAATGCCGCGTAGAGCCGGC
Organism: Pyrinomonadaceae bacterium; assembly: GCA_049692915.1. Taxonomy (GTDB): domain Bacteria; phylum Acidobacteriota; class Blastocatellia; order Pyrinomonadales; family Pyrinomonadaceae; genus JAIVJG01. The sequence goes on along the minus strand of JBAVPI010000284.1, from coordinate 1,627 downwards.
TCAACTCACCGTAGAAGACTCCACGCGACCATGCGTCCGTCACGATGTGATGCATGACGAGCAGCAGGACGTGCTCGTCGGGACTGTTGCGCAGGACGACGAGCCGCAGGAGCGGCCCGCGGTTCAAGTCCAAGCGCCGTCGCGCCGCACGAGCGCAGAGCCGCCGACAGAGACCTTCACGCTCTGAGGCGCTGCTCACGCCCGACAGATCGACGACGGGAGATTCAATCATCAGGCGCGGCAACACCACTTGCACCGGCTCTCCATGCTCCTTCCTGATCTGCGTGCGTAAGACCTCGTGCCGCCGCACGATCTCGTTAACACTCTGTGCGAGCGCGCCGACTTGCAGCCTGCCCGTCAGACGCATCGCCTCGGCGACGATGTGCAGCGTGTCGGACAATTCCAGACTGTCCATGAACCAGAGGCGTTGCTGCGCAAAGGAGAGCGGCGGCGGCCCTGCTTCCCCTCTCGGCATCACGACCGGCGGCGTGCTGCCCCCTTGCCGTCGCAATTCATCAAGCGTCTGACCCAACTCCGCCACCGTCGGCGACTCGAAGAGCCTTCGCAGCGGCACGTCAAGCTCGAACACCTCGCGGACTCTGCTCATCACCTGTGTCGCCAGCAATGAGTGCCCTCCAAGGTTGAAGAAGTTCGCGTGAATCCCAATCGCCTCCTGCCGCAACACCTCTTCCCAGATGCCCGCGAGCAACTCTTCGGTGTGGGTGCGCGGCTCCGCGTATCTCTCCCCCTCTCTCGCCCACTCCCTCTCCGGCGCGGGCAACCGCCCCCGGTCAACCTTCCCGTTCTCCTTCAACGGCATCTCGTCGAGCATCACCACCACCGACGGCACCATGTACTCCGGCAACCGCTCTCCCACATGCCGCCGTATCTCCTGTGCCCCTACCCTCTCCCTCTCTCCTCCTCCAGCAGCCGTCATTGCCGCCTCCACCACCACATACGCCACCAACCGCTTCCCTCCACCGCCTTCGTCTTCCACCGCTACCACCACCGCATCTCTCACACACTCCTGCTCTCGCAACGCCGCCTCCACCTCTCCCAACTCTATTCGATACCCTCTCACCTTCACCTGATCGTCCATCCGCCCCACGTATTCCAACTCTCCCTCACCACTCCACCTCACTAAATCTCCTGTCCGGTACAACCGCTCTCCCGCCTTCTCACTCACCGCGTCGGGCACGAACCGCTCCGCCGTCTGCTCCGCTCTCCCCACGTACCCTCTCGCCAACCCTTCTCCTCCGATGTACAACTCTCCCTCTCCTCCCCGCACCACCACCCGCCCTCGTGCGTCCAACACATAGACGCGCGCTCCCACTATCGGTCGCCCGATTGCTACCGTCCCGCTTCCCGTCCCGCCTCCCCTCTCGACGCCTCTCTCAACGCCTCTCTCGCCGCCTCTCTCAACGCCTCTCTCGCCAACCCTTTCGACGCCACCCCTCTCAATGCCCCGCTCGCTCACCTCCGCCTCACTGATCCGATGCGTGCAGGCGAAGGTCGTCGTCTCCGTCGGCCCGTACCCGTTCGTCACCTCCACCCCCTCCAACGCTTCCAACGCACGCCTGATGTGCGCAGCCGAGAGCGCCTCGCCGCCCACCAGCAACTGCCGCAC
>JBAVPI010000283.1:0-2492 GCA_049692915.1 Pyrinomonadaceae bacterium | reverse complement strand
GGGCAAACGGTGCTGAGCGTCAAGCGTCTCTCCGTCGTCGTGCAGAAGGGCGGCGCGCGCGGATTGCGCGACGTGTCGTTTGAGGTGCGCGCGGGCGAGATCGTCGGCATCGCGGGCGTCGAGGGCAACGGGCAGACCGAACTGATCGAAGCGCTCGCGGGACTTGTGCCCGCCTCGCAGGTCGTCGGCATGATTGAGTTCGACGGGCGAGACATTACGCACACGGATGCGCGCGCTCGCCACGAACTCGGCATCGCGCACATCCCCGAAGACCGTCACCGGCGCGGGCTGTTGCTCGACTTCGACCTTTCGGAAAACTCTATTCTCGGCGTCCACTATCGCGCCCCCGCGGTCTCACACAGTCCATTGCTCGACACCAAAGCTGTCCGCGCCCGCGCACTCGAAATCATCAAAGACTTCGACGTGCGGCCCGCGAATCCTGATTTACCTGCGCGCGCTCTCTCCGGCGGCAATCAACAAAAACTCATCATCGGTCGCGAGTTCGGGCTGCCGCCGAAACTTCTTCTCGTCTCGCAGCCGACGCGCGGCGTAGATATCGGAGCCATCGAGTTCATCCACCGCAAGCTCGTCGAACTGCGCGACAGCGGTTGCGCCATCCTCCTCGTCTCCGCCGAACTCGAAGAGGTGACGGCGCTCTCCGACCGCCTTCTCGTCATCAACCACGGGCGCATCGTCTCGGAGGTTGACCCGAAGCGCGCGACCAATGAAGAGATCGGATTGTTGATGACGGGCAGCGACAACAAAACTTAATGCCGGGTGATGAGTGGTGCAGGGAAGTCAATGCCATTGCTTTTCACTCGTCATTCATCGTTCATCACTTCTAACTTATGAAGCTTCTCCGCGAACTGCTTTTTCCGCTCGTCGCCGTCGTGGTGGCGTTCATCGTCGGCGGCATCATCGTGCTTTTGATCGGCGACGATCCCATCTACACGTACAAGCTTTTAATCGGGAGCGCGCTGTCGTGGCCGGACGGCATCGGGCGGACGCTGTTTTACGCGACGCCTTTGATCTTCACGGGTCTGGCCGTGGCCGTCGCCTTCCGCTGCGGGCTGCTCAACATCGGCGCTGAGGGGCAACTCTACGTCGCCGCGTTTGCGACCGCGTGGGTCTCGATCAAGCTCGGCGGGACGGTCGTGGATGTCTTCGGCACGCCGGTCAATTATTCATGGGCGAGTTTGCCTGCGGTGCTCCTTGTGCCGCTGGCGATTTTGACGGCCATCGTGGCGGGCGGGGCGTGGGGCGCGGTGCCGGGCTACTTGAAGGCGCGTTTTGGAGCGCACGAAGTCATCACGACGATCATGATGAACTTCATCGCCATCGCGCTCGTCAGTTACTTCACGCAGTATCACTATAAGATTCCGGGCGACCCGATCTTGCAGACCGCGCCCATCGGAGCGGCGGCGCACATCCCGCGCTTCGGCTCATTTATTCCCGGCTTCCCCGAAAGCATCCCGCTCAACTTCGCCTTCATCCTCGCGCTCGTCGCGTGCGCGCTTGTCTATGTCTTTCTGTGGCGCACGAAGTGGGGCTACGAGATACGCGCGACGGGCGCGAACCCTTCGGCGGCGGAGTATGGCGGCATCTCGATTAGAAAGCAGATCGTGCTCGCGATGGCTGTCTCCGGCGGACTCGCGGGGATGGTCGGCGTCAACGAAGTGCTCGGCTATCATCATCGCTACTACGACAGTTTTTCCGAGAACTACGGTTTCACGGGCATCGCCGTCGCGCTGCTCGGACGCAATCATCCGGTCGGCATCATCTTCTCGGCCCTGCTCTTCGGCATGTTGCAGCGCGGGGCGATTCCCGTGGACGCTTTCACCGCGCACGTCTCGAAAGATTTGGTGCAGGTGCTTCAAGCCATCGTCATTCTCTTCGTCGCCGCCGAAGCCGCCTTCCGCGGCTCGTTCGGGAGATTCGGATTGTTGAAAAGGTCGAAAATCTAAAAGGGTCGGGGCAGAGGGGACGAGGGGTCGGCATAGACCCGATTCCATTCCCTGTGCCCTGTTGACTTATGAATGACATCTTCAAACTCTCGCTTCTCTATTCGACGATCCGGCTCTCGACGCCTCTGCTGCTGGCGGCTCTGGGCGGGCTGTATTCGGAGCGCGCGGGCGTCATCAACATCGCGCTCGAAGGGTTGATGCTGGCGGGCGCGTTCACGGCGGCGGCGGTGACGCATTACGCGGGCAACCCCTGGGTAGGACTGCTGGCGGGCATTCTCGCGGGCATGGCGCTGGCCGGTGTCCATGCCGTCGCGTGCATCCGTTACAGGGCGGATCAAGTCGTGAGCGGGACGGCGATCAACATTCTGATGCTCGGCGTCCCTGCGCTTTTGAGCGGCGCGTTTTTCCTCTCGTCGGGTTCGACGCCGCAAATTCCGCAAGAGAATCTGATGCCGGTCGTGCCCGTGGTGATTGCGTTCGCGCTCGTGCCGTTGACGTGGTACGTCCTTTACCGGACGCCCTTCGGCC
>JBAVPI010000282.1:0-5496 GCA_049692915.1 Pyrinomonadaceae bacterium | reverse complement strand
CTTCCGGCTGCAAAGACATTTGCGCGGGACTGTCTTCGGGTGCGTCGCTGCCCGCTGTCACTTCCGCAGGCTCCTCAATCTCATCGGACGAAGCGGCGCGTGTTTCCGCGTCCGGCTCGGCCTCCTCCTGCGCCGACTCCATCGCGCGCTCGCGCTCGATGCGCGAACGTTCGATGCGCTCGACGGCGGCGCGCGCGGCGGTCTCTGCGTCAGCACCCTCGGTCTTCTTCTTGTCAACGACGATGCGCTCGAACTCTTCCTCTTCGTCGAAGAAGTCCGAGACGTAGAGGAACGCGTCGCGCTCCAACCCGATGTCCACGAAGGCCGACTGCATGCCGGGCAGGACGCGCATCACGCGACCCTTATAAATGTTGCCGACGATCCCTTGCGACGCTTCGCCGCGTTCGATATAGAACTCGGTGACGCGCCCGTCTTCGACGATGGCGATTTTCTTTTCGCGCCCGTTGAGGCTGACGATTAACTCTTTTGGCATTTTTGGAAAACTATCTCCTGATTTAAGTGGCGGTGCGCGCTCTTCCCGCAAGACCTGACGGCGGGGCGCGTCTCGACCGCACTGTTGAAATTACCGGGCGCGCGAAGGGCGTGCGCGGCGCGGCCTGCGAGCCACACTGCTGTCGTGGTGGCGAGGCGCGTCGCGCGCGTCTTCTTTCGACGCTCGAATGCTGGCGAAGCCGCACCGGCTTCGCGTTAAGGTGGATGAATCGTGACGATGGACGGCCCCTAGAGCGATGGGCCTGTTGAAGTCTAAGGATGGTGCTGCGATGCCGATGGCGGCGCGCGAGAGACGACGCGATTGGCGTTGGCCGGATCGCTCGACCGGGGACAGATAGTCTCCCCCGGCGCGGAAGCGTGTTGAACTATTCACCTGAAAAAACTCCGTCCGATACCGCACGGGGCGCGGGCGGGCCAATTCGTCAACGGCGTGAAAACATCTCTCTCGCCGACGCGCGACGCGTAAACATCCACGGCGCGGCGGACGGGCGACGACTCACGACGCCAGACCTTTGAAGCGGCCCTCGCAGCCCGGCGGACGCGCCGTGGACGAAAGCGCCTTCTTGAAAGCTCCTTCGCACACCCCGTCCGGCGGCTTCAATTACGACATTTCAATCTCGAAATTGACGAAAGCGATCTCTTTTGACGAGACTGCCTCAATCATTCTCAAATTCTGTTTCCCGTCTATTTTGAAAGGCGTGCGTTTGAAAACCATCGTCACTTCGGTGAGTGCATCGCGCGCCGCGCCGGAAAGTTTAAGTTCAGGCTAAAAGGACAGGCACGTGCAGTATAAACGAGCGGGAGTCGAATTGGCGAGCAAATAAACGCCCCCGGCCAGAACCTTCAGTTAACGAAGCGGCGCAGGCGGACGCTGATGGCGAAGCCGATGGTGATAAGCGTGGCGAGGACGGCGGAGATGCCCGCGCTCATCAGCGGGAGCGGCACGCCGATGACCGGCAGCATGCCGAGCGCCATCCCGACGTTGATGAAAATCTGGAAAGCGAGGCCGCCGACAATCGCCATGATGACGAGCATCCCTGTGCGGTCGGGCGCGCGGCGTGCGCCGGCGATCAGTTTCGTGAGCATCACGGCGTAGGCCAGCAGCAGCAGACTCGTGCCGATAAAGCCGGTCGTCTCGGCGGTGACGGCGAAGATAAAGTCGGTCTGCGGTTCGGGCAGAAACTTGAGACGGCTCTGCGAAGCCGGGTCGTCGGAAGAGACCGAGCCGGTCACGCCGCCCTTGCCGACGGTGACGATGGACTGCCAAGTGTGATAACCGAAGCCTCTGCGGTCGGCGTTCTCCGGGTCGAGAATGACGTTGATGCGCTCCTGCTGGTAAGGCTTGATGGCCCCGGTCTTAACGCCGACGAACCACGCGGCGGGTACGGCGAGCGTGCCGACGACGAGCGCGAGAACGACGAGCCACATCCGCACCGCCGAGAGAAAGAGCATGACGGCGAGCAGAGGGAAGTAGGTCAAAGCCTGCCCCGCGTCCGGCTCCAACATAATCAAAGCGATGGGCAGGGCGAGGATGAGTCCGCCGACGATCATCTCTTTGATGGCGAGCGGGCGCTGGCGCGGCCTGCCGAAATAGCGCGCGAGCATCAGCACCGTCGGAATCTTCATGAACTCGGAGGGCTGAAACTGTCCGATGCCGGGGACTCCGATCCAGCATCGTTGGCCGTTAATCTTCAGGCCGATGCCCGGCACGAGCACGATGGCGAGCAGCATGAGTCCGAAGATGTAGAAGGCGGGCGCAAAGTGAATGAGCTTGCGATAGTCCGTGAAGGCGACGACGAGCATCAGCACGAGCGAGATGCCGAGGCCGATCAACTGCTTGCGCCAGAAATTCATCTCCGGCGTCGCCGTGCGAATCATCCACGTCCCGAACAGGGAAATCGCCACGGCCAGCAGCGTCAGCAGCCAGTCGAAATCGCGGAAGCGTCGGTTCTCTAAAATCGCAGACATGTCTAAAGAAGTGATGAGCGACAAGTGACGGGTGGCGTGCAAGAGGCCTTTAACCCGTCACTCGTCACTCCGGTCACTGCGTTTGAGCTACTTGTTTCGCCGACGCCGTGCGCGTCGCGAGGTCGGGGTGCGCCTTCTGGACGTAGGTCTGGTAAACGTTATGCACGGCGGGGGCGGCGAACTTGCCGCCGAAGCCGACGTTTTCAACGAGGGCGATCATCGCAATCTCCGGCTTATAAGCGGGCGCGTATGAGACGAACCAAGAGTGGTCTTTGTTCTTGCCGGTATCCTTGCCGAGTCCGACGACCTGCGCCGTGCCGGTCTTTCCCGCCACGTCGAAGCCTTCGATGCGCGCCGCGCCGCCCGTCCCGCCCGGCTCGTTGACGACGCCCCACATGCCGCCGACGACGAGTTCGTGCTGGTCTGCGGGGATCGGAATCAGCTTCGGTTCGAGGCGGTCGAAAACCTGCCTGCCGCGCGCCGTGAAGGGGCCGACTTCGCTCACCGGCCTCGCTTCTTTCAAGAGATGCGGAACGAACAGCTTGCCGCCGTTGGCGACCGCGACCTGCGCGCGCAGCATCGAGAGCGGCGTGACGAAATCATAGACCTGCCCGAACGAAGCATAGACCGTATCAATGTCTCTCCACTCCGAGTCGCGCGGGTTGAAGCGCGCCTTGAACTCGCGCGAAGGCGTCCAACTGACAATCTCGCGCGGCAGGTCAACGCCCGTGCGCTTGTTCAGGTCAAACTCCTCAACCATCTCCATGATGCCTTCGAGTCCCATCTTGAGGCCGAGGCGGTAGAAGTAGCCGTCGCAGGAAGCGCGGATGGCGGCGTGCAGTTCCGGCGTGCCGTGGCTGCCCATGCAGCGCGTGAACTTGTTGCCGATCTGGATGCCGCCGCCGCAGACAAGGTGCGAGTTTTTGAGCGTGATCGCGCCCTGCTGGAGTCCGGCGGTCGCCATCAGGATTTTCCAAGTCGAGCCGGGCGGGTAGCGTCCACGAATGGCGCGGTTCGTCAGCGGCGTGAGCGGGTCGCGCAGAAGTTTGTTGGCCTCGGCGCGTCCCTCTTTCGTCCCGATGCGTTGCGAGAAGAGGTTCGGGTCGTATGTCGGGTAGGAAGCGAGCGCGAAAATCTCGCCGTTGTTCGGGTCCATCGAGATGATGACGCCGCGCTTCGACGGCGAGTTGCGGAGTTGCTCTTCGGCTGTCAACTGCAAGTCAATGTCAATGGTCGTGACGATGTCCTGACCGGGTTGCGGCGCGACCGTCTCCAACTCGCGCTGGATGCGCCCGCGGCTGTCCACTTCGACCTTACGATAGCCGTCGCGCCCGCGCAGGAGGCGGTCATAAGTTGACTCCAACCCGTCCTGCCCGATGATGTCGCCGGGATGATAAGGATTATCCTTGACGAGCGGGTTGACCTCCGGGTCTTTGAACTTCGGCTGCTTCAACTGTTCGGGGCTGATCTCGCCGACGTAGCCGAGGACGTGTGCGAGCACTCCGTTTTCCGGGTAGCGGCGCTGCGGCTGCTCGCGGACGCTGAGCATCGGCAGTTCCAGCATGTGCGCGTCAACCCAAGAGATGTCCGAGGTGTCGGCCCCCTCCTTGACCGTGATGGGTTCGGAGGGCGGCAACGTGCGCATCTCATCCAGATGCTCACGCAGCAGGTCGGGGTCGAGTCCCAGACCCTCCGAGAGCGACTCGACGAGCGGCGCTTGATCAATGCCCTTCATGTCCTCGCGCAGGAGAATGATGTTGTAGGTCGAGCGCGAGTCCACGAGGAGTTTGCCGTTGCGGTCGAAGATGGCCCCGCGCGGGGCGGGGATGCGCAACAAACGGACGCGCTGATTCTCTGCGCGCTCGGCGTAATAGTCGTGGCTGACGACCTGTAGAAAGTAGGCCCGCGCGCCCAAGACCACCAGCACGGCGAGCACCAGCCCGTGCAGGACGTTCACTCTCAAGCGTAGGTTTTGCGACTCGTCTTCAAATTTCATAAGGCGGATGTTGGATGTCGAATGTTGCCGGTTGGATGTTAATTAAGAGCGCCCGTGTCCTCTTCGCGCCCACCTCCGACGGGCAACATCTCCCTTTAATACTTTCTCCGTCCGAGCGTGCGGCGCGCGATGCGTCGGCGGAAGGCGAACTGCTTGCGCTGTCGTGCGGTGTCGCTGAAAAACGTGTCGAGCAGGTAAGCGATCAATGTCCCGACGACGGTCGTCGCGATAATCTTGAAGGCCATCGTGTCGGCGAGCGAACCGCCCATCGGCGTCGGCAGTTGGCCGAGCAGACGATGGAGCAGGAGATAGACCGTCGTGTCGAAGGCCGCCGCGCCCGCCAGCACGGGGATGCGAAAGAGCGTGTTGTCGAGCATGATGCGCGTCATCACGGCGGCGATCAGGTAAGCCGTGAGCGTCTTGGAAAATCCGCCCGCGCCGAGCAATCCCTGACTGAGCACGTCGGTCGCGAGGCCCGCCACCGTCCCGATGACGACCGCCAGCACGGGGTCGCGGCGCAGGGCGAAGTACGTCACCGCGATGAGCGGCAAATCGGCATACGCCAGAGGCTGCCACAGTGCGCGCAGGGACGACTGCAAAATCACGGCCAGCGCCACGCATACGGCTATCTTCCATTTCATAAATCGTGAATTGTGAATCGTCAATCGTCAATCGAGAAACCCGACTTTTGTCTGTTCACGATTGACGATTCACGATTTACTTTCTTCCCTTGTCCACGTTCGGCAGAGTCTTTTCGGGCGGGGTACGCGGCGGCGGGTGATACTGCAAGACCATCACCTCTTGAAGAGAATCGAGCCGCGCGCCGGGCTTGACGAAGATCGTGTGCGGAGTCGTCGTCGTGCCCTCTTTAACTTCTACCACCGAGCCGACGTTGAGGCGAGGCGGATAGACGCCGTCCTGTCCCGTGGTCATCACGTCATCGCCGACGTGGACGGGCACTAACCCGGAGACATAGCGCATCTCAAGCAGTCCGTTTTTGCCGAAGCCGCGGACAGACC
>JBAVPI010000281.1:0-2783 GCA_049692915.1 Pyrinomonadaceae bacterium | reverse complement strand
GCGTGGCGTTGCGCGCGAGCGTCGCGGAGAGCACGTCCGCCGCGTTGGCGAAGATGTCCGTGTCGCCCGCGCCGAGGCCGTTGTTGGTCAAATCAATGACGGCGGCCTGCACGGTGACGGGGCCGCTCGCGACGACGGATGCGCCGCTCTGGAGGAAGCGCACCTGCGTCGGGAAGTTGCTCGTGTTGGTGACGGTGAACGTGAAATCAACGTTCGTCTGGCCGGAGACGACCGTGGGTACGGAGCCGCCGTCGGGCGTGATGGCGAGGCCGGAGACGTTGGCGACCGTCACGGTGACGGTGTTGGAGATGGTGGTGTAGCTGTTGGTGCCGTCGGAGTATGAGGCCGAGGCGCGGTTCTGAATCTGCGTGCCGCCGGTCGTCTGTGCCGTCGCCACGGGCGCGAGACACAGGCAGACCGCCGCGACGAGCAGCAGCATACGCGCGTGCGCGCGGAGCCTGAGAGAGTAAGTTCTAGTCTTCATCATTTTTCCTCACGATTAGGTGGGCAGCGGCGTAGCGGATTTTTTGTGCTTCGGACGGGCGGGCACTTTGTTTTAAAGGAGTGATCCGACTGAAGAAGCCGCGCGCTGGTTTCTTCCCTTGTTATTTAACGCGCACCTTGTATGAAGCGGAGAGCTTGCCGCCTGCGGCCAAAGCGTCCGACCATTCGTAGCGCACTTCGGTGTACATCGAAACGGGCGCGGGGACTTGCTTGATGCTGCCGTCCGCCGCCTTCTCTTCGATGATGGGCTGCGTCGCGTAGGTCTTGCCGCCGTCAATGCTGTAGGTAACGCTTGAGCCGCCTTCACCGACGGCGCTGCCCGCGACGAACCCTGTGCCGGCGGGAATGTGGCCGACAGCTTTGTACTCGCGCGCGGCGGCGGTGCCCTCGTTGAGCGAGGTGATGTTCCAGTTCAGGATTTCGCCGGGCTGCACGGCGGCCACCTTTTCCAGAGCGACCTGTGCGCCCTCGCGCTCGACCGCACCGGCGAGGATGACTTTCACTTCGGGGCGGCCCGTTTGGACGGACGCGATTTGTCTCTGCGCGAAGGCGGCGGCCCCGCCGACTACGACGAGACACAGCGCCAGTAGCGGGAAAGCTCCGTGCTGCTTCTTCAACTTAATCATTAATCTTCTCCTTAAATTTTCCCGCGATGAATCGCGAGGCATTGCGGACTTCTTGATGGAACGGGCGGGGCGCATTCGGGACGTGCCCCGGCGGGAGTGTTTGTGGGGTCGAGAGGCTTCGATCAAGAGACCTCGGCCAGAAGCGCTTCCTTGAGAGCGCAGGCGACTGCGTACATAAAATCTTTGACGCGGACGGGGCGCGGCAGCACCGCCGCGAGACGTTCGTGCGCGGCGGCGCGCATGATTTCCGACGGGCGGTCGTGAAAGGCGATGAGCGAGGTGTGCGGTGCGATCTCGCGCAGGGCTGCGATTGCGCCTGAGCGCCCGAAGCCTGCCATGTCGAGTCCGACCGCGATCAAATCGAAGCGACCCTCCGAGGCCGCGCGCAACACGTCCATCGTGTGACGGCACGTCTCGGCTTCGTAGCCCGCGACCTTCAGGGCGGCGACCAGCTTCTCAGCCGTCGCGCGGTCGTCGTCGCAAATCATCACTCGCGCCATCCTGTGTCTTCCTTTTGTCGTGTCGGGACTTGACCCGCGGCGGATAAAACATGCGGGTGCTCGCGAGATGTCATTACAACTCCCGTTCCGCGCGTGCGCGACGGTGCGCGGCGGGTGAAGTAACTAACGAAGCGTGAAAGGGTTACGCGGAAAGTCGGGCGGGCGGGCGGAGCGGTGCGAGACGAGGCTGAAGGGGCGACGCATGACAACGGCGGCTGACGTTTTGTCAGTCGCACCGACATTTTGTCAGGGTGTGGAGAAGAGCGGGAACAATCTCGACGGTGCAGAGAACACGCGTCAACCTTCGGTGGCGAGATTGCCCGGCGCGGTGTTCGTTTCGTACTCGCGGAGTTTGCGATAGAGCGTGCGCGCGGAGATGCCGAGGATGACGGCGGCGCGCTCGCGATTGCCGCCCGCCTCTTCAAGTACGCGCATGATGTGCCGTCGCTCCAACTCTTCGAGGGTGTGTGTGGCGGCCCCGGTTTTAAGGCCGGAGGACGCGGAGGACGCGACAGTCTCCGGCCCGCGATTCACGATTGACGGCAGCACCTGCTCCGCCTCAATCGTATCGCTGTTGGCGAGGGCGGCGGCGCGTTCCAGAGAGTTGCGCAGTTCGCGAATGTTGCCGGGCCAAGCGTAGGCTTGAAGACGTTGGCGCGCGTCCGTCGAAAGATCCAGCGCGGGCCGCTTGAAGCGTTCGCGATTGAGCGCGATGAAGTGTTCGACGAGCGCGGGGATGTCCGCGTTGCGCTCGCGCAAAGGCGGCACGTGCAGCGAGATAACGTTGAGGCGGTAGAAGAGGTCTGCGCGAAAGCGCCCGTCGCGCACATCGTCTGCGAGGTTGCGGTTGGTGGCGGCGATGACGCGCACGTCTGCCGTGCGGTCGCGCGTCGAACCGACGCGGCGGTAGCGCCCGTCCTCAAGAAACTGTAGAAGCTTGACCTGCGTGGCGAGCGGCATCTCGCCGACCTCGTCGAGAAAGAGCGTCGAACCGTCGGCGGCCTCGATCAATCCGCGCTTGGTTGAGGTCGCGCCGGTGAACGCGCCGCGCTCGTGGCCGAAGAACTCCGACTCGAAGAGGGCTTCGGGCAGCGCCGCGCAGTTGATCGTGATGATGGGCGAGTCGCCGCGTGCGCCGCGTGCATGGATGAAC
>JBAVPI010000280.1:0-4532 GCA_049692915.1 Pyrinomonadaceae bacterium | reverse complement strand
GCGCGCGCCCTCTTCCTGCGTCTTAGTCTGTGAGTTTCTTTCTTTCAAATGAGCCGGAGAGCGGTCTGCGGACGTTCAGCGTAAGAAGGCGCGTGGCGCGTGTCGGAAGTTGGGAGCGGAGGCCGCGACTGCCCGGCGCGTCTTCCCTTTCGACCCCGGCCAGTGTGCCCGGTTAGCGTCTTTTTTACCCTTCAGCCCTCAACCCTCGAACCCTTCTTTTTGCCGCGTAAACCTTGCGGAACGATGTAGTTGACACCCCGCGCGAGCGCGTGTTAGCGTGGAAATTGCCCGTCTTTCGTAGATAGGGGCGAGGGCCATGAACGAGACGTTTGAGCCGGGCAATAGTCTCCTGTCGCTCACCCGAACGCCGCGTTAGAATTTAGTTTCCACTTCCCGAACGGCAGAATAATTCCCGATGGGATTCGATAAAGCAAAAGTTACACGTGCGGCTGAGAAGTCCCTTGCCCAAGGCAAGATACCCGCCGCCATTCAGGAGTATCGCCGCATCGTCGAGGCCGACCCTGAAGACTTCAACGCGCTCAACACGCTCGGCGATCTCTACAATCGCATAGACAAAAAACAGGAGGCCGTCGCCTGCTACCGGCGCGTCGCCGAACATTATCGCGGACAGGGCTTCGCGCTCAAAGCCATCGCGATGTACAAGAAGCTCACACGCTTCAACGCGCAGGACTACGACCTCTCGATGACGTTGGCCTCGCTCTACGAGCAGCAGGGCCTGATGACCGACGCGCGCGCGCAGTACCTGACCGCCGCCGACGCGCAGGTGCGTGCAGGCAATACGCGCGAGGCGCTCGACGTGATGCGCCGCATCGCCGACCTCGACCCGTCCAACGTCGAAATCCGACTCAGGCTCGCCGAAGGATTTGTCAAAGAAAAGATGTCGGAGCAGGCCGCCGCCGCCTACATCGCGGCGGGCGAACGTTTGTCTGTGCGCGGCGATGATGAACTCGCGCTCGAAGCATACACCAACGCGCTCGCGCTCCGCCCCCAATCTCATGAAGCGTTGCAGGGACTCGTCGCCGCGCACTCCGCGCTTGGAACGCCGGATGAAGCGGCGGAGGTAATCGAAGAGGCGGTGGCTGCCGCGCCCGGCGATCTCGAACTGCGTGCGATGCTGGCGCGCTCCTACGTCGAATCGGAAAATGCGACGGGGGCCGAGCGCGCCGCCGAAGACTTAATCGGCTATCAGCGTTCGAGCTATCCCATCTTCTTCGACGTGGCGAGGCTCTATCTCCAGCAGGGAAATCTTGAGCGTTGCACGCACCTGCTCCGGCGCGTCGTCGAACTGGCCCCGACGGGTCAGCCCGACGAGCAACTCATCGAGTTGTTGCAGGAGGTGCTGGCGCGCGACCCGGAACAGATGGAGGCGTTGCACCTGCTCGTGCGCATCTACGACTGGCAGCGCGACGACGAACGCCTGCGCACCGCGCTCGAACGTCTCGCCGACGCCGCCGAAACGTCGGGCGCAAGCGACGACGAACGACGCGCGCTCGCGAACCTCGTCCGCCTCGTCCCCGACGAAGCACGGTACGTGTCGCGTCTTGAAGCGTTGGGAGGCCCGCTGCCGGGCGATGAGGTAACGGTCGGGCATGCCGCTGGCGCTGCTGTCGCCGACACCGGCGAAGTTCCTACCTTCGAGAGTTTCATGCTGAACGATGAAACCCTCACCGCGCCGTCTCCCGCAGGCGCGAACGCTTCCCCGGTCACGGAATTTGAATGGAACGCGCACAATGCGGCGGGCGCGACGCACGAGACGGTCAACTCATCCTCCTTCGCAGACCTCAACGAGAACGAAGGGGCCGCTAAGTCCGGCAACGTGCAGCCCGCCCCGCAGGATTTTCAGGATGTGAATTTCGGTGCGGGCGTTGAAGATGCGACGCCTGCTGCCGCGTCGAGTTCACGCGTTGAAGAGTCGCTCAGGCAGGAACTCGAAAGCGTTGACTTCTATCTCGCGCAGGGCTACATGGACATCGCGCGCGACACGCTCGACATGCTTGAGCGTCAGTACGGCTCACACGTCGAGATTGCCGCGCGGCGGAAACAGTTGGGCGGAGACATCGCTGATAACGCCCCGCTCATTTCCCCATCAGCGCAGGACGCGCCCGCGCCTGTCGCCGCTCCTCCCGTCCACGCCGAGAGCTTCGACTTTTCGGACATCGCCGGATTCGACCTCGACGCCCTCGAAGGGCAAGCGCCGCCTTCCGCGACGACGGGAGAGCCAATCGTCTTCGATGCGGTGAATGTAGAGATGAACGCCGCGCCTTCGTCGCAGGCTGAGTCCGCCAAAATCGTCGGCGGTCTCGACCCCGGACTCGCCGCCATCTTCGACGAGTTTCGCGAGGCCGTCGAAGACTCCGAAGAGTCGTCCGCTCCCGATTACGAAACGCACTACAATATGGGTACGGCCTATCGCGAGATGGAGTTGATTGGTCAGGCCATCGAAGAGTTTCAGACCGCCATTGACGCGACCGCGCCGGGCGACGGCACGCCGCGCTATCTTCAGTGCTGCAATCTGCTCGGCCATTGCTTTATGGAGAAGGGCATGCCGCAGTCAGCCGTGATGTGGTTTCGCAAAGGCTTGAGCGCGCCCGGCCATACGGAGGACGAGTATCAGGCGCTGCGTTACGAACTCGGCGCGGCCTATGAAGCGATGGACGATCTCGAACGAGCCATCGAAGTTTTCACGGAAGTCTACAGCATAGACGTTTCGTACCGGGGCGTGGCCGACAAGCTACGCGAACTGGAGAAAAAGAGGTTGGAGGTTAGAGGCTAGAGTCTGTTGAGAGATCGAAACTTTACTGACATCTGACCTCTCATATCCGACCTCCGCCCGTCATGTCATCGAGGCTCACCGTTATTTTCTACATCGTGCTGTGCCTTGAAGCGGGCATCGTGCTGACGATTGCGCCGTGGTTGCCGGGGATGTTCGGGATGAGTGACTGGGGAGACAATTATCTCCTGCTCCTCGCCTCGCAAAAGATCGGTTTGCAGGGCTTGCAGGCGGCGGTCGCTTCGGGTTGGGTGCGCGGCGCGGTGTCGGGCCTCGGCCTGCTGAATCTCGCGATGGCTTTCTGGGAGATGGCTCATTTCGGCGAGACGGTGCGCAAGATTCACGGGGCGGACGCCGCCTCGCGTCGTGTTGTCGCGGAACTGCCCGGAAGCGACGACGGCCCGGCGCTCGCTTCCGATGAAACACATACTGCCGACGCCCATCTCTTACCTGATTACGAGCGGCGCGACGACCGGCGAAACAACTCCGTCGAGTAAAGAGTTCCGGCGCGTGCTGTCGCTCGTCGAAAGCGCCGTCGCTGCGGGCGTCACTTTCGTCCAACTGCGTGAGAAACATCTCTCCGCAGGCACGCTCTACGAACTCGCCGCCCGCGCCGCCTCACTGACCGGAGGAAGCGACACGCGCCTGCTCGTCAACGACCGCGCCGACATCGCCTGCGCCGCGCATTGCGACGGAGTACATCTCACCACTCAATCTATTCCAACGCCTGTCGTCCGCCGCGCCTTCGGCGCAGACTTTCTGATCGGCGTCTCGACACACACCTTAACGGAAGCACGCGCGGCGCGAGACGAAGGCGCGGACTTCGTCGTCTTCGGCCCCGTCTTCGACACTCCCTCAAAACGCGACTACGGCTCGCCGCCGGGACTCGATGCGCTGGGCGAAGCGGCTCTCTCGCTCTCTCCTTTTCCCGTTGTCGCCCTCGGCGGCATCAATACGGTCGAGCGTGCGCGCGATTGTCTCCGCACGGGCGCGAGCGGCGTGGCGGCGATTCGTCTCTTCGGCGAAGCGGCGAACCTTCGAGAGATCGTTCGTGAAATCGAGGCTACGGCTGGAATTTAATTCGTCGGCATGCGGGGCATATCAGACATGACAAACGCAGACGATGCGACTACAAGCGACGCGCCGCCGCCGGTGGCGTTGACCATCGCGGGCTTCGACCCGTCGGGGGGCGCAGGCGTCGTCGCCGACATCAAGACGTTCACGGCCTTCAATTGTTTCGCGACGGCGGCGGTCACGTCTCTGACTTACCAGAACACGTTGGGCGTCTTCGGCGCGGTGCATCAGAGTGCCGAAACGGTGCGCGCGCAGGTGTTGCCCGTGGTCGAAGATTTCAGGGTAGCGGGCGCGAAGACGGGCATGCTGCCGACGCGCGAGATCATCCTTGAGGTCGCGCGCCTCTTCCGCGAGACTGATTTACCCGCGCCCGTCCTAGACCCCGTGGTGCGCTCGACTTCCGGCTTCGATTTGATTGACGACGATGCGCTGCAATCGCTCAAGGCGGAACTGCTGCCGCTCGCGGCGCTCGTCACGCCGAACATTCCTGAAGCCGAGCGCATCACCGGCCTGACGATTCGCGACGAAGAAGGCATGAGGCGGGCCGCAGGGTTGTTGCGCGAAATGGGCGCGCGCGCCGTCCTTGTCAAGGGCGGTCACTTAAGCGGCGGCGAGTCGTGCGATGTGCTGGACGAAGGCGGGCGCGTCCGCGTCTTCCGCGCAAGGC
>JBAVPI010000279.1:0-2697 GCA_049692915.1 Pyrinomonadaceae bacterium | reverse complement strand
GTTCGACGACAAGCGCGGCCACATCTGGATCGTGGATGTCGCGAGCGGCGCGGCGCGGCAGGTCACTTCCGGCGATGACTGGAACGACGCCGACCCGCAGTGGTCGCCCGACTCGACGCGTCTCGCCTTCGTCTCCGACCGCACGGGCAAGGCGTTCGACGAAAGCCGCAACACGGACGTGTGGGTGATGGCTGTTGACGGGCACAGCGCACCCGTCAAAATCTCCGACCACGAAGAGGCGGACGACAGCCCGCGCTGGTCGCCCGACGGCAAGACCATCGCCTTCACGGGCGAAGTCCGCGAACGCGATCACCCGAAAATCTTTCTCGCTCCCGCGACGGGCGGCGCGCCCTCTCGACTCGCCGCGGACGCTCTCGACCTCATTCCTTCCGCCCTCGATTGGGCCGAAGCGGGGCGCGCGCTCTATTTCGAGTCGGGCGTCAAGGGCGAGTACCAACTCTTTCGCGTGGACGTGGCGAGCCGGAAGCTGACGCAGGTGACGAAGGGCGCGCGCGCCGTTCGCAATGTGGACATCAACGACGCGACGCGGCGCATGATTTACACCGCCAACGATTTCAAACATCTCGACGACCTATATGTCGCAGACCTCGACGGCAAAAACGAGCGACGCTTGACCAAACTCAACGAGCGTCTCTGGAATAACCTACAGTTCGCCGACGTTGAGCGCATGACGTACAAAGGCGCGGACGGTTGGGATGTGGACGGCTTCATGGTCAAGCCCGTGAATTGGCAGGAGGGCAGGAAGTACCCGATGATCTTGAGCATTCACGGCGGCCCCGCGGGGCAGTACGGCGTGGACTGGTATCAGGAATTTCAGGTCTATGCCGCGAAGGGGTGGGCGGTCTTTTTCACCAACCCGCGCGGCTCAACCGGCTACGGCCAGAAGTTCGAGCGCGGCATCGAGAATGAGTGGGGCCGCAACGATTACACAGACGTAATGAACGGCGTCGAGGCGGCGCTCGCGAAATACCCGTGGGTTGACCGCGAACGGCTCGGCGTCACGGGCGGCAGTTACGGCGGCTACATGACGAACTGGATCGTCGGCCACACGGACATCTTCAAGGCGGCGGTGACGCTCAGGAGCGTCGTCAACTTCATCAGCGACGAGGGCACGCGCGACGGGGCCTACGGGCACTCGCCGGATTTCGGCGGCGACCTCTTCGAGAAGTTCGACCTCTACTGGGAACGCTCGCCCCTCAAGTACGCGAAGAACGTCAAGACGCCGATTCTGATTCTGCACTCGGACAACGACTACCGCGTGCCCTTGGAGCAGGGCGAGCAATGGTTCCGCGCGCTCAAGCACTACGGCGCGACGGCAGAGTTCGTCATCTTCCCGCGCGAGAATCACAACCTCACGCGCACGGGCGAGCCGAAGCACCTTGTCGAGAGCATGAACTGGCAAATCTACTGGTTCGACAAATATCTCAACGGCAACTCATCAGCCGTCGCACCCGACGCGAGATGAGATAGCAAAGCCCGCGTGAGAACACAGCCGGTATCGCCTGCCGCAAGGCATGTGGGTCGAGCCGCACGCGACACCCACGCAGCTTGCGGCAGGCCGTACTGACAGGCGATATGATGTGTGCGGCAGGTGATACAGACAGGCGATATGATGTTTGCCCTTCCGAAACTCTACCCCGTCACCGACCGCAGGCTATCGGGTCTCTCGCATGCGGAGCAGGTCGCGCGTCTGGCGGACGGCGGGGCGACGCTCGTGCAGTTGAGAGAAAAGCATCTCTCGCCGCGCGAGTTTTACGCGGAGGCGGCGCAGGCTCTGCGTGTCGCGCGTGAGCGCGGCGTGCGTTTGATAATCAATGACCGCGCCGACATCGCGCTGGCGCTCGGCGCGGACGGCGTGCATCTCGGACAAGATGACATGCCGCCCGAAGCGGCGCGCTCTCTGCTCGGCGAAGCTGCGCTCATCGGATATTCCACGCACAACGTCGAGCAGGCGAGGGCGGCGGCGCGGCTTCCCGTCAGTTACGTTGCTATCGGCCCTATCTTCGCCACCGCGTCGAAAGAGAAACCCGATCCGACAGTCGGCCTCGACGAATTGCGACGCGTCCGCGAAATGTTGGGAAGCGCGATGCCGCTCGTCGCCATCGGCGGCATCAACCGGGAGAACGCACTCGCCGTCCTTGAAGCCGGAGCCGATGCGGTCGCCGTCATCGGCGCGCTCCTTTCGCAAGAACCCGGCGCGATTTCACGCCTGACCCGGCAGTTCCTCGCCACCTTATAAACATTCATCCGACCGATTTTGAGATTCCGGCGACGACAGGCGAAGCGCCGTCATCATCCCGCGAGCCTTCGCCAACCGGCGACTAATCTACGCCGTCCGCCGCCGAAGCACAGCGACGCCGTGGCTAAGTTTCGCCGTCGAATTTTTAAGCTTCGGCAAGTCGTCGCTAAGCTTCGCCGTCGAATTATTAAGCTTCGCCAACGAGTTATTAAGCTCAGTCGGCGCGTGGCTGAGCTTAATAATGCTTCGGCTGACATTAGAGAGAAGGCCGCTGAGAGAGTCGCAAGAAGGCCGAAAAGTCACGTCCGGCGGGTCGTTAATCGTCGCGGGTCACGGATAAGTGTTCATATGATGGCAGTTAAAAGTTTTAACTTGCATTTACACGGTTTATACGCGACAATTAAGATGGTTTCAGGGGGCGTTGTGCCTCCGTCCTC
>JBAVPI010000278.1:0-3200 GCA_049692915.1 Pyrinomonadaceae bacterium | reverse complement strand
GTAGAAGGTGATGCGCGAGGGCAGCCCGCGTTTAAGCTTGATCGTCCGAGGCTCGTAACCGCCCGCACCGACCGAGACTCTGATCTCCTGGACGCCTCCTCCTCTAACTTCTGCGACTGTCGGCGGCACAGGGTCCGGCTCGACCTTCAGCACGAAGGCGACGATTTCGATTCGCTGATTACGTTGAAACTGCGCCCACACCTTGTAGAGTCCCGGCTTCGAGAAGATCGTCTGGGCCGCAACCTCCGTGTTCGACTGCACCGCGCCGGATGCAACAACCGGGTGGGCGTGTATGAACTCGGTCGTGTCCTGGCTGATGATGACGAAATGAGCGAGTGCTCCCAAGTAAGGCTGGAGGTCTGTGACGGGCGCGCCCGTCCGCGCATCCGCCACGGTGAAGTGGAGCATGACGGGCGTGCCGCTGACTAAGGTTCTATCAGGCCGCAAAGTAACTTGAAGGTCGCCATCGGCCTTGGTGTCTTGCGTATCCGGGACGAGAGGAATACGTTCGCTCGCAACGCCTGCGACAACAATTCTGAAATCGCTCACCTGCGCTCCGACGCCTTCGGGCGTGTAGTCGGCGTAGAGTTTGTACGTGCCACCCGTTGGGAAGGTGGTCTCGACCGCGTACCTTCCGTCCGGCTGGAGTTGCGGGTGAATATGATTGAAGAAGGAGAGGTCGTCGCTCACCACGATCAGGTGAATAGGTTTTTCGTGGACGATTTCGAGGTCGGAAACTAACTTGTCCGCACCGTCTTTAATTGCGAGGATAAGTTTGACAGCCTGGCCCGCGGCGAGAGCTTGAGGCTCGGCAGCCACTTCCATCCTGAAGGATTGGTCGGGGAAGTTTTTGACAGGGATACGCCACAACATCAAGATGGTCGCGGCAATCCCGGCTAAAATGATCGCGAACTGAATATACTTACCCGACCTGTCGGACATCTAACCCCTCCTTGTATTGCCCTTCATAGACCCTACTGTGAGCCGAGGCGCAATCTAAATCCAACGCGCACGAGAAGCGGCGGGCCGACTGTGGTGACGGGCGTGCGCCCGATTTCATAGCGCTGGTTAAGCAGGTTCTCAGCAGCGATAAAGAGATCAATGTTGCGCGTAATACGCCGAGAAGCAAGACCATCTAGCGTGAAGTAGCGGTTAAGCCGGAGGCGGTTCTGGTCATCATCAAACTGCGTGCCCGCCGCTCGCGCCTGCAAGCCGAGATTGATGCGCGCAGGATTGGTATAGCGCATTTGAAAAGTTAATTGATGCCGTGGGACTTGCGGTATTAGCAGCCCTTCGAGCGAAGTGTTCGACGGAAATTTCAACACCACTGAATCAGAAAACATATACCCCCATGAAATCGTCCAGCGTACGCCGACGCGCCCTTCAGACTCGATCTCAAACCCACGCGAGCGCGTGCGACCCAAATTCTGTCGCTGTCTCGTAATGAGCGCCGGCGCAACGTTCAAAGTCACGTTGGCGATGGGACGATTGATCCCCGCCCAGAAGAACGTGCCGCGAACATTGAATTTTCCGTCAAGCGTCGTCAAGCTTGTGCCCGCTTCTCCGCCCGTTAATCTTTCGGCGCGCAAATTTTCGTTGGCGAGGGTCAAGACATTGCCGACGCGAAATGCTCTGTACAATTCGTTGAGCGTCGGCTGGCGAAAGGCGCGATAGACAGACGCATTGAGCGCAACATGGTTCGTTACTTTATAGAGCGCGGAGAATTGTGGGCTGAAGGCGGTTTCGCTTCGATCAGAAAATGAATTCACGGTCGCCGGGGCGTTCGGTCTGAGCGGACGACTCGCGGAGAGCGCCGCGTAGTTGCGCCAGCGATCAAAGCGCACGCCGCCCGTCAAAAACAGGCGCGGGGTCGGGTGAAAAATGTCTTCCGCAAAAAAGCCGAGGGAGTGCTCGCGCCCGCCCGCGCTGACGAGAGACGCAGGTCTGCCTTGCGCAAAGACAATCTCGTCACTTGCGCCGCGCACCTCGCGCGCGTCGAGGCCGGCGACGAGCGTGTGCCTGTCGCCCAACTCGCGCGACCACTGCGACGTGAAGCCGACGAATTGCGAGGGCGAGCGCTGCACGCGCGTCAACGTCTCACTGCTTCTGTCGGGCGAGACGGCGGAAAAGTTCTGATCGAAGACTTCCGTCCCGCCATATGCTCGCAATGAGAAGGCACCTAAACTTTTCGACTGCCAATCACTGCCAGCGCTGAACTGCCGGATGTGCGTCCGGTTGGTTTGCAGCGGCGTTCCGTTGGTTCTCGACTCGCCGAACAGTGCGCCCCGCACGAATACGCGACCCCCATCATTGAGTTTTCTTTCAAGCGTGAGATCGAGCGTCGCGTGGCGCGACCCGGCGGGCGTGTCAACGCTTCCCCCCTCCCCTTCGGCGACGAGAATGTAACCGTCCGTGCGAAAAGTTTCCGCCGCCAGCGCCGCGCCCCATCGCCCCTTGCCTCCGCTCGCGAACAGCGAATCGCCGGGCGTCCGCTCGTTTCCGTAAGAGGCTTCGAGAGAAAGCGTGCGCGGCGTGGTCTCTCGCGTGAAGACCTGCACGACGCCGCCGAGCGCCGCGCTGCCGTAGAGGTTTGACGCGCCGCCGCGTAAGACCTCAACCCGTTCGACGGATGCGCGCGGCACGCGGCTCCAGTAGACCCAGCCACCGAACGGATCATTGAGCGGGATGCCGTCAACCAACACGACGGCGCGACTCGCGCCGCTCGCGCCCGTCCCGCGCAAAGAGACGCCCTGCGAAGTAGGGTTGGCCGTGCGGCTTCCCGAACGCCGGAACAGTTGAAAGCCCGCGACCTGTCTGAGCGCATCATCAACGGTAGATGCGGCGGTTGTCGCCAGCGTTTCAGACGTGAGGACGGTGACGCTCGCCGCCGTCTCGTCCACTCTGGTCGCGCTGCGCGTCGCGGTTACTGTGACCTGCGCTGAAAGCGGCGTCGGCTGGAGAGTAATCTCCAGTCTTGTGTTGCTCTCTTTTGCGCTCCACTGCTGCGTCACCTCGGCGAACCCTCGCGCACGTACGACTAGCTTGCCATCCCCGCCTCTTACTTCCGTAAAAATGAACTCCCCGTCACCCCCCGTCGTCGTTCGGGCGCTCATGGTTGAAGATACATATAGCAGGACTTCAGCGCCGGAGACGGGCGCGCCCGTTTGGTCTTTGACCGCGCCTGCGACGCTCCCGAGTTG
>JBAVPI010000277.1:0-6237 GCA_049692915.1 Pyrinomonadaceae bacterium | reverse complement strand
GATTCGTCGTCGGTCGAGAGTGCGTAGGATAGACGAAAAACTTGCGTGGAAAGACGCGTGAACAACCCCATGCGCGGACGGGCAATGCCGCCGATGGCAGCGGCGGGGACGATATGCCAAACCTCGCGGTAAGTCAATCTGCAACCCGCCGGTGAATTCACTCTCTTAACAGCACCTTCTAGGGGCATCCTCTACTCGTGCTAAACTAAAACCAACTCGACAACAGAATGGCTTTTCTAGAACTTGTGATATGACTCAATAAGGTAGAAAGCGAATGGGCAAGCTCATAGCATTTGGATGGTACGGCGGAAAATACAGCCATCTCGATTGGCTGATGCCATTGTTGCCTGAAGCCGCTCACTACTGCGAGCCTTTTGGCGGCTCCGCAGCGGTTTTAATCAACCGGCAGCCTTCGCCCGTCGAAA
This sequence comes from Pyrinomonadaceae bacterium, assembly GCA_049692915.1. GTDB lineage: Bacteria > Acidobacteriota > Blastocatellia > Pyrinomonadales > Pyrinomonadaceae > JAIVJG01. Next base: position 5,812 of record JBAVPI010000277.1, on the reverse strand, counting down.
CATACAACGACGTACATGGAGAATTGGTCAACTTCTTCCGCGTTCTTCGTGAGCAGGGTGATGCCCTCACCAGAGCTATCGGCCTGACGCCTTTCTCCCGACAAGAGTTTGAGGCGGCGATTTCAGAACCATCAGAATCTCTCTCCGAATTGGAGCGCGCGCGTCGCTTTTACATTCTTGCCCGGCAGGTGCGGACGGGACTCGCCCAGAAAGCTAGTTCCGGTAGGTGGGCGCATTGCAAGCTCACGAGCCGCGCCGGAATGGCAGGAGCGGTTTCACGTTGGCTGGGAGCGGTAGAGGATTTGCCGTTGATCGCTCAAAGATTATTGCGTGTACAAATTGAACACGCGCCGGCAATTGAAGTGATTCGACGTTACGACAGCGAAGAAACGCTTTTCTATTGTGATCCGCCTTACCCGCACGGTTCACGCACCGACGTTAATGCTTATGCTTATGAAATGACGGACGATGATCATCGGGAGTTGGCAAAAGTGCTGCGCGGCGTGAAAGGTAAGGTTGCCCTTTCAAGCTATCATTGCGATTTGATGGAAGAACTTTATGGCGACTGGCGGCGCATCGAATCGGGCGAAAAGATTATTCATTCCGTCAAGAAATCACGCATGGAAGTGTTATGGATTAATTATGAACTTGAGAGGGAGATTCAGTGTCAACCACACCGCCGCGCCCACCGGCAAGCATCCTTGATTTAGCCTATCAACGCGCCAGCATGGATACGGCGAAGACACTCGTCAGCAGCGTGGAGGTGGCGGCTCAGGTCGAATACGTCTGCCGCAATATTCAAAATCGCGCGGGCGTCCGCCTGCTGATGGCGTGCCTGCTGGCTAAAATACATAACCCTGCGGTTGACGTGCGTAAGCCATACACAGAAATTGATGAGCCGGGCAGTTTTTCAGGGCGCAGATACGATGAAGAATACGTTGCCGCCTTCATCACGGAGCATCAATTACCCTGCAACCCCACCACAGCATTCCTAACGCCTGCCTTGCGAAACAGAAACAGTAGCCTGACTGCTGACTTGAATTTAGTGGGCCGCCCACCGCGACTTTATCAGAGCATTTTGCAATTACTCGACGCAGTTTACGGGGAGCGTGTATCGCCGGATGATCTGCTGTCTGAAACTGTAAGATGGCTGCTCGTCATCAGGGATGAGCAGAAACAGAGGATGGAAACGCTGCTGGTCGCGCTGCAAACTGCCAAGGACTCGATACCTTTATCGTCAGAGGCGATTGTGAATCTCATTGAGCAGCATCTCAATTGCCGCAACTCCTCTCGCCTGCCCGTGCTCATTGTTGCTGCCGCTTATCAGGCGGCATCTGAGCATCTGGGCGAAAGAGTCTTGCCACTTGCATCGCATAACGCGGCGGACAAACAGACGGGGGCGCTGGGCGACGTTGAAATAACGCTCGTCAGTGACGACAGGGTCGCCACATGTTATGAGATGAAGGATAAGAAAGTGACTGCGGGCGATATCAACCGGGCGTTACAAAAGATTACCGAGAGCGACGACCGGGTTGATAACTACATCTTCGTCACGACAGAAATCATTGACGAAGAGGTAAAAGCCTATGCAGCTTCCATGTATGAGCGAACCGGCGGCATCGAAATCGTCATTCTCGATTGCATCGGTTTCCTCCGGCACTTCCTGCACTTGTTTCATCGCTTGCGAATGCAATTTCTCGAAGAATATCAACGCTTTGTTTGGCGGAATCCGAGAGCGCCGTCAGCCAACCTCTGAAAGAAGCTTTTCTAGCCTTACGCCAAGCTGCTGAGACTAATGAGTGAGTGCGGCGCGTGCTATAAGCTGGTCTCGAAGCTATGAAGCGTTATGTCATCAAGCGTCCTGAAGGCGCGCAACTCCCCGACAGGCTCGCGCGCTATCGCGAGGAGTTGAACCCGGAGCAGTTCGCGGTGGCGACCTCCGCGCCGGGTGCAGCACTCGTCATCGCGGGCGCGGGGTCTGGGAAGACGCGCGCCATCACGTACCGCGTCGCGTACCTCGTCGAGCAGGGAGTCGCGCCCGCGCGCATCTGTCTCGCGACGTTCACGAATCGCGCTGCGCGCGAGATGCTGCGCCGCGTCGAGCAACTGACGGGCGGCTCCGGCGATGTGGTGCGCAGAGTCTGGGGCGGGACGTTTCATCGCATCGCGAATCTGATTCTACGTCGGCACGCCGCCGCCATCGGCTACGAATCCAACTACACCATCCTCGACAGCGAGGACGCCAAAGATTTCCTGAACGTCTGCGTGGACGAGGCCGGGATTGACACGAAGGCGCGCCGCTTTCCGAAGGCCGAAGTGCTGCTCGACATCATCAGCTTCGCCAACAACACGGATCAGCCCATCGCCGAAGTCGTCCCGCGCCGCCACCCGTATTTCGAGCCTCTGACGCAACAGATCACACGCGTTGACCGTCTCTTCGCGGAGCGCAAACGCGAGCGCAACGTGATGGACTACGACGACCTGCTGTTGAACTGGAAGCGTCTTCTGATGGAAAAGGACGAGATCGCGCGCCTGTTGCAGGAACAGTTTCAGCACGTGCTGGTGGACGAGTATCAGGACACGAACAAGCTGCAAACAGAGATCGTGGATTTGATGGCCGCCAAGCACCGCAACGTGATGGTGGTCGGCGACGACGCGCAGAGCATCTTCGCTTTTCGCGGCGCGTCGGTCGAAGGCATCTACGAATTCCCGCAACGTTACCCGGAAGCGCAGGTCTATAGGCTCGAAACCAACTACCGCTCGACGCCCGAAATCCTCTCGGTCGCCAACGTCTCCATCGCCGCCAATCGCCGCCAGTTCACGAAAACTCTGCGAGCCGCGCGTCCCTCGCTCGGCCTCTCGCCCGCGCTCGTGCCCTGCCGCGACGCCGACCAGCAGGCGGCCTTCATCGCTTCGCGCATCCTCGAATTGAGAGACGAAGGCTTGGGCTTGAGCGAGCTGGCCGTGCTCTATCGCTCTCACTACCATTCGCTCGAACTGCAACTGGAATTGACGCGGCGCGGCATACCCTACCGCGTCCGTTCAGGCGTCAGGTTCTTCGAGCAGGCGCACATCAAGGATGTCGTCTCGTACCTTCGCCTCGTCGCCAACGCGCGTGATGAACTGGCGTGGAAGCGCGTGCTGCGTCTGATTCCGAACGTCGGCGCGGCCACGGCGAACCGCATCTGGGAACGCATCGCCTACGCGCCCGACCCGCTCGCGCTCGTCGTCCGAGGCGAGGCGGACGCGGCAGCGACGAAGCGCGGCACGAGTTGGGCCGAGTTCCGCGCGCTCCTCGAAGAGTTGTCGAAAGACGAAACGCGACGCGCGCCCGGTCGTCAAATCGAGATCATCCTCGCGCGCGGCTACGAGGCATATCTGGCCGCCAACTACGAAAACGCAGAGGCCCGTCTCGAAGACCTACGCCAACTCGCGCACTACAGCGCGCGCTACGATTCAACCGAAGACTTCCTCGCCGAACTCGCCCTGCTCTCGACCGAACGCTACGGCGCGCCGCAAACAATCGCCGGAGAAGATGTCGTGTCGGGCGGCGAAGAGGACGAACTGTTGACGCTCACATCCGTCCATCAGGCGAAGGGGTTGGAGTGGCGCGCGGTCTTCATCATCTGGGCGGCGGACGGCAAGTTCCCCTCGCCGCGCTCGCTTCGTGACGCCGAAGGCGAAGAGGAAGAACGACGCCTCTGGTACGTCGCCTTAACGCGCGCTCGCGACCAGCTCTACATCACCTACCCGCTGATGGTGACGGACTACACGCGCCAGTCGGTCGTTCAGCGTCCCTCGCGCTTCGTCACCGAAGTCCCGCCGGAACTGTACGAGATTTGGAGCCTTGAGGAAGAGACGGCGGCGCTCCCCGAAGCGCCTTTGACGGAAGCCGACGGCGGGCTGTTGATGTGAACTGATGAAGGTGTCTTCCGTTTGAGCGTCGAGCAAGCGCGGTTCATCTTTGGAGAAAGTCGAAATCAGAGCCGACGCGCATCGTGTCGTCTGCGTGCATGATGGGCAAAAGCGTCTGAAGCATCTTTCGACGGCAACTGATGTTGAATCGTAGGCACGCGTAAATGAACAGTTAGGTCATGGACATGAATGAAGACAACCGGAACACGCTTGCGGAGCGAACGCTCGCGGCGGAAGTGAAACTTTATTACGACGTGCACGCACCGTCGTCGTCTCCCGCGCCGCTGCTCGTCGCGCTGCACGGCTACGGGAACAACAAGCGTTGGATGATGCGCGAGGCGCGTCTCTGTGTTCCCGAAGGATTCGCCATCCTCACGCCGCAGGGGTTTCATCAACACATGAAAGAGCCGCGCGAGCCGGGCGGGGCGCTGCGTTACGGCTTCGGCTGGCTGACGAACTTTCACCCCGAAGACTCGGTCGCGCTCCATCACACGATGCTGTTACGACTGATTGATGCGCTCATCTTGGAAGGCATCGCCGCACGCGATAAAATTTTCCTGTTCGGCTTCTCGCAGTCGTGCGCGCTCAACTATCGCTTCGCCTTCACGCACCGAGAAATTTTGCGCGGCTGCGTCGGCGTCTGCGGCGGCATCCCCGGCGACTGGGAGACGGGTGAACTGTACGGCCCGACCGCTGCCTCCGTGCTTCATCTGACGGGCACGCGCGACGAGTTTTACACGCCGGAGCGTGTGAAGGATTACGCGGAAAAGCTGCGCTCGCGCTCGCCGGACGTTGAGTTGAAAGCTTACGATGCCGGTCATGAATTGACGCCCGCGATGCGCGCAGACGTGCGCGCGTGGCTCGCGGCGCGGACAAGTAATTCTTAACAGGGATGGACAGGATGGACAGGATGTAAAGATATAAAGATAAAAGATGAACGCGAAATGATGAATCTGAAAGCGGCGGGTTTCCCTTCATTCATCGTTTCTTTGATCCCGTCTATCCTGTCCATCCCTGTTAATTATTTGTGTCCCCGAATTCGTTAATGGAGGCAGCTATGATGAACAAAAAACTCCTTCTGACGACGGCGCTCCCGCTCGTCGCGGCGGCGGCGATGGTCGTCTTCGGTTATCAGGGACGTGGCGACATGAAGACCGACACGAAAAAAGAGAAAGACGTGGCGGCGGTGCGCGCCGTCATCGAAGCGCAGCAGGCGGCGTGGAATCGAGGCGACATTGAGGGCTTCATGGATGGTTACGCGCGCGAAGAGACGACCACCTTCGTCTCCGGCGACAGCGTCACGCACGGCTGGCAGACCGTCCTCGACGGCTATCGCAAGCGATACGATTCGCGCGCCAAGATGGGCACGCTCACTTTCGACGATCTCGACTTCAAACCCCTGAGCGAGTTCTACGTGATGGTGACGGGCCGCTGGCATCTCGCGCGCGAAGGCGACACCCCGCACGGTCGCTTCACGCTCATCTTCCGCCGCACGCTCAAAGGCTGGCGCATCGTCCACGACCACACGTCTTCGGCTTGAGGCGGAAGTGGGCCGTCGTCGTCGTCGCGCTCGCGATGATGGATGCAATCAAAAGCGGATGGTGATAGGCTATCAGTTAAATTCCAGCCGTGAGAAATGATTGTGCGAGCCGCGCGCGTGCGTGACCGAGCATCCGATGTGCGGCGACTTCCTGAAGCGTGAGGTGACGAAAACGTGAGCGAACAGCGAAACGTGGGCGATGTGTCGGAGTTGATCGCGGAGAATTTCGGTGCGAACGCGACTTATGTCGAGGGGTTGCTGGCGCGCTTCCGCAGCGACCCGTCGCTCGTGGACGAAGCGTGGCGCACCTACTTCAACGAACTGCTCGGCGACGGCGCGGGCGGCCCGCACAACGGC
>JBAVPI010000276.1:0-5679 GCA_049692915.1 Pyrinomonadaceae bacterium | reverse complement strand
GCAGATGGCCTTCGCGCAACGTGTCGTGGCCGAGGCGCACGCTCTCTTTCTCGCGCGCGAGGACGGCGAACGAGTCGCTCGCCGCCGCGTCAACCACAATCAGCTTGATCGAGTTTGAGCCGATGTCTATAGCCGCGAGTTTCAAATTTTGAGTGTTCTCTCTGCCCCCTCGGACGACGACGACGCTGCGGCGACATTCTTCCCGCGCCCGGCATTGATTACTAACTTCGGAACGGCATCCGCCGCGTCTTCTTCCGACTTCATCCCGGCATCCACGACACGTGCGACCGCACGCCGCAAGTCCGCCGCGACGCGCCCGACCGTGCGCGATGCATCAATCACGCGAAAGCCGTACTCGCCCGTCATCCGGTCGAACTCGCGCAGCAGTTGTTTCTGATAAGCGACAAAGCTGTCGTAGAAATCATCACCGAGCCGCAAGTCCATCCCTGATTCCCAGTAATCCAGTTTACGCTCGGACGCGAGCACGCGCATCACTAATTCTTCGGCCTTGCGCACGCGCAGGTAAAAGATGGCATCGGGGACGAGCGCGATGCCGTAGAGAGCGCGAATCCATTGCGGGTCAATGCCGCGCACGACGGCGCGCGCGATGGACGAGAAAATGTACCTGTCCGTGAGCACGACAAAACCGGCATGGAGCGCGGGGAGCATCTCGTTCTCCAGACGGTCGGCGAAGTCCGTGGCGTAGTAGAGTTGCATCGTCAGGCGGCTCAGGGTCGTCCCCTGCTTGGCTTCCTTAATACCGCGCCCGGCGAGCACAGAGCGCGTCATCCCCGTGTCGAGGACGGCGTAGCCCTGCGCTTCGAGCCACGTCCGCAGGAGAGCGATGTGCGTCGAGCGCCCGACGCCGTCCGTGCCTTCGACGACGATGAGCTTACCGCTGTAGGGCGCGCGCTCAATCGAGGGCAGCGCCGTTCCGTAAAAGGTCATCTCTCTCATCGGGCCGTCACCACCTGTTCCTTCAGCCTCGCTTTCAAGTGGCGGCTGACTATTTCGCGCATCTCGCGCTGCTGACGATGTATCGAGCGTGTCGCGTCAATAGCGGTCAAGCCGAACTCGTCCACCATCAGGTCGTACTCTTCGAGAATCCGGCCCTGAAAAATCCTGAAACTATCCTCCGGCTCGTCCGACCAACCCATATCCATTCCGGCCTCGTAATACTTCAACTCTGGACGCCCCGACACGATCCGGTCTACGGCCACATCAAGCGGCGCGCGAAAGAAGAAAGCGACAGTGGGTTTGACGGCAAACTTATACATCTCGCGCACCCATTCGCGGTCGCAGCCGCGCGCCACGTCGCGCGCAAACGCCGTGTAGATGTAACGGTCGGCGAGCACAATCGCGCCCGCTTTGAGTGGCGGCACGATGTCGCGCTCGGTGCGGTCGGCGAAGTCCGTCGCATGGAGCAGCGAAAAGGTGGCCGGCGTAAAGAGGCGGCGCTTTTTGGCGCGCTTCGTCGTATCTTTGACGAGCGGCGACGAGTTCCACTCGGAGAAAAAGACGTTATAGCCCTCGGCCTTGAGCCATTGATAGAGCAGCGCGAGTTGCGTTGATTTGCCGCTGCCGTCCGTGCCTTCAACGACGAAAAGCCTGCCCGGAAAGCGATGTTGCCCGTATGAAATCATGTGGCGAACTATAAGGCATCCGCGTTACAACGAAGTAACACGCCGCCCCTTGCCTGAACTTTTATTTGCGCGGATGATGATCAACAGTATACGACAACAGGTGTATGAAGCGATGAAAACACTTCTTCTCTTGCGACACGCCAAGTCCGATTGGGGTCAACCGGGCCGGAGGGATTTTGTCCGGCCCCTCAACAAGCGCGGGCTGCGCGACGCCCCGCTCGTAGGCGCGTTCCTCCATAGTCAAAGGATACGGCCTGACCTGTTGCTCTGCTCGCCGGCGGAAAGAGCGAGGATGACGGCATCGCTGGTCGCCGGGTCGGCGCAACTGCGCATCGAACCGCGTTTCGACGAAAGAATTTACGAAGCGAGCGCGGCGAGCCTCGTCGAGGTCATCCGGGAAGTCGAAGATAAGGCGCACGTCGTTCTCTTAGTCGGACACAATCCGGGCCTGAGTGATTTGATTGCGAAGCTGACGGGCGAAGTCCGGCACATGGCGACCGCGGCGCTGGCGCGCATCACACTCGAAGTCGAGCATTGGTCGGAGGCGGAGCGGGAAGGTAACTGTCTTCTTGAATGGCTGATAAAGGCCGACGCGTCGGATGATGATTAAATTGTTAACCGCTATTTAAGGCTCTCTTAACTTTTTTTACCGGCGCACCCCGTATTCTTCAATCCCCTACCACAACGACCCGCCTTGAAGACTGTGCGAAAAGAGGCGGAGGCCACCCAAGCCTCCGCCTCTTTCATTATTCGACTCAAACGTGCGCGGTTCGTCGTGAAACTGTGGCCCGCCGCTTCAGTTCTTGTCTGACGCGGCGCTGATGTTGGGCGGCGGCAAGGCGGCGGACGAACTCATCCAACGACGCTGTGTGCGGCGCGCGGTGGCGGTCAAATGCCGCAGCGTTGAATGCACACGCACGACTATTTCTCTCAATTCCTCGGAGTTGACCTGCGCCCCCGACTCTTTGCTCACCAGCAGAGCGGTTGCGATGTCGCTGCATAATTCATTGGCGATGGACATAGAAGCGTAAAAGCCTCCTTCTTCAGACTTGCTCGCTGAAGCACGGATGAAGTTACCCGAATTGAGTGAAGCATGAGTTATAGACGCGTGATGTTAACGTCGTGTTACAAAGCGTGATTTCACGTCCGTCAGACGTTCGCTCTTGGCCCGCGACTAATTGACGCGCTCCTTTGTCCACATCGAGAGACTCGCTCCGCGTCCGGGCTTTCCTTAACATTCTATACACAATCCATTAACGGTCTGGTAACATCAGATTGAAGCGTTTTTTCACGGACGCGTTTGATGTTGCCAACTGCATCAGGCTTCCACACCGCTCTTCAGCGAAAGAGGGTTGACGTGCGACGCAACGAGTTTCGACGCTCAATTTTTTCGTCCCTCCTCAGGCTTCTCTGCCTGCTTCCTCTAGTTCTGTCCGGCAACCTTCTTTCCACAAAAGCCGCGCCGTCCACGGCAAACAGAATTGTTTGCCGCCCCGAACTGTCGGCGTCGCACCGGCGCGAGTTGGTTGAGAAGTTGCGCCGGATCACAGGCTGGCAAGACCTCGATTTTGACGCGGACGGCAAATTGATAATGAATCGTGCGGGGTTCTCCGGCGGGTCGCAGACGGCGCGAGAATTGTTATCGGCGGCGGCAGGCGGCGAGACGATGATCGTGCTTGAAGAAGCCAGCGACCGCAGCGATGTGGTGTTCTGCCGCGTCGTCGAGGGACGTTGGAAGAACGGCGCTGACGGTAAGCCGCCCGTCTACGTGGTGCTCATTGACTTCGCGGATTTCGCGCACGTGTTGGGCGACCGCGACGCGCTCGCCGCCTTCAACGTCGGATGGGGATTGCTCCACGAGCTTGATCATGTCGTCAACGATACCTATGACCCCGCGCGGGCGACGACCGGCGAGGCTGGGAACTGCGAAGCTCTCGTCAACCGCATGCGCCGCGAGTGCGGGCTGGCGGAGCGCGCCGATTACTTCTACACGTACGAGCCGGGCAGCCGTGCAAGCGCCTTCAAAACGAAACTCGTCCGCCTCGCTTTCGACCAACGACAGACGGCCACGGGCAAGACGAAGCGTCACTGGATTATCTGGGACGCCTCAATCGTCGGCGGACTGCCTGAGCCTGAGAGAGTGGCGGCGCTCAGGTAAGTCTCTTTGAAGACATCTCGCGCCACGCGTCGTTAACTTCTATAGCTCACACCTTTCAATCCAGCCTCCGGACAGCTCACACTTTTTCAATCCAGCCTCCCGTTAACAAACATTTAAGCCGTCATTCACACCGATGTAAATCGTGCGGGTTAGTCTCCGCTCTTGAACCGACACCTCTCGCACTTTAGCCGGACGACACGATTCAAGTCGAACAATGCACATGGCTTTTTCATTAACGGCAAACGTGTACCCATCCAACATTTCAATTTCGGACAAGATTCACAGGAGGCTTCATGATTAAGCTGCACCCCAAGCGGCTCGCGCGCTCTCTCCGTCTCGTGCTCGTCGTGGCGGGATTACTGCTTTCGGCGCAGGCCGCGACGTTCGCACAGACGGACACGGGCCGCATCGTCGGTACGGTGCGCGATCCGAATAACGCGGTCATCCCCGGCGCGACCGTCGTCGTGCGCAACGAACGCACCGGCGGGGAGCGCACCGCGACGGCGACGGACGAGGGCATCTACCTCATCCAATCGCTCAAAGCATCCGTTTATACGGTGACGATCTCAGCGCAGAATTTTCAGACCGTGAAGACGACGGGCATGCAACTCAACGTCGGGCAGGAATTGACGCTCGACCTCGTCATCAAGCCCGGACTGTCCGAACAGGTTGATGTCGTCGCGTCGGACGAAGCGGCGCTCGACACGGGGTCTGCGCGCATCGGCGCGAACGTCAACCCGCGCGAGGTCGAAGAGTTGCCCGTCAACGGTCGCCAACTCTCGCAGCTTTACCTGCAAGCGCCCGGCTCGGTCAACACAGGGTCGGGGACGTTCGGCGACATACGCTTTGCGGGCCGCGCCGTCGAGCAGAACGTCATTCGCTACGACGGTGTCGAGGGCACAGGCATCATTGACGCTTCGCCCGGCAACCTGAACGGCGAAGTGCCTTCTCCCTTCCGCCTCCAGTCGAGTCTGGAGAACGTGCAGGAGTTCCGCGTTGATTCGAGTAACTTCCCTGCGGAGTACGGCACGGGCACGGGCGGACAGATCAACGTCGTCACGAAGTCAGGCTCGAACGATTTCCACGGCTCGGTCTTCGAGTACCTGCGCAACAACGTGCTCGACGCGCGCAACTTTTTCGACCTCGCCAAATCGCCCCTGCGCCTGAATCAGTTCGGCGGCTCGGTCGGCGGCCCCGTCAAGAAAGATAAAGCCTTCTTCTTCTTCTCCTACGAAGGCTATCGCCTGCGCACCGGCATCAACAACATCGAGGCCGTGCCGTCGGCGTCGGCATGCGCGCGGGCGGTCGCGTCAATCGTGCCCTTCTGCGGTTCGTTCCGCGGCCCCGGCGCGGTCATCATCCCCGGCTCCTCTTCAAGCCCCGACTTCGACATCGCGCAACTCAGCGCCAGCGTCAAGACGGACGAGAATTCTTTCGCGACGCGCTTCGATGTTCGCCTCAACGAAAAGAACTCGATGTACTTTCGCTTCTTCCGCGACCACGGCACGAACGAAGCGCCGGAAGGAGTCTCTGGCCGCCGCGTCTTTATTGACGCGCTGCCGCAGAACGGCGTGCTGGCCTTCCAGTCAATCCTCACGCCGTCGCTCATCAACGAAGCGAAGATCGGTTTCAACGAAGCGCGCACGCGCATCAACGGCTTCGCGCCGACCGTGAGCGGACTCGACTTTTCGGCCATCTCGCTCAACATCTCCGGCAGCGTCGCCATCTCCGGCATCGCCGGGCAGGGCACTTCGTCCGGCGTCTCCGCGCCCGGCGGACTCGTGCGCGCCAACAGCGCCACGAACGGGCGCGGCCAGCCCTACACGCCCTACTCCGTCTCCTTCATTGATAACCTCAGTTGGACGAAGGGCAATCACA
>JBAVPI010000275.1:0-1817 GCA_049692915.1 Pyrinomonadaceae bacterium | reverse complement strand
CTGCTTTGTCGTTTACGGGCATTACGACGTGCAGCCCGTCGGGCAGTTGACGGAGTGGAGTGCGGGGCCGTTCGCGGCGGCCATCACGGACGGAAAGCTCTACGCGCGCGGCGCGTCGAACAGCAAGGGCGATCTGGTCGCGCGCATCGCGGCGGTCGAGGCTTACCAGAAGACGTTCGGCAAACTGCCCGTCTGCCTGCGCTTCGTCATCGAGGGCGAAGACGGACTCGCCAGCACCAGCCTCTTCCGCTTTCCCGAAGAGCATGCCGAACTGCTGCGCGCCGACGGTTGCATCTGGGACGACGGTTATAAGGAGACGGGCGGGCGTCTCGTCGTCAGCCTCGGCTTCAAGGGCATCTCATTCATCGAACTCCGCGCGCACGGCGCTCGCACAGACCTTCATTCAAAGTGGGGCGGCATCGTGCCCAACCCCGCGTGGCGTCTGGTGCAGGCGCTCGCCACCGTCGTCTCGCCCAAAAGCGTGATTACGATTGACGGCTTCTCGTCGCACGTCGCACCGATGACGGCGGAAGACAGGCAGACTTTGAAGACGGTCGAACTGGACGAGGCGGGCCTGCGTCGCGAGTTTCGCATCGGGGGGTGGGTGCGCGGCATGTCGGGTAAAGAGTTGAAGAAGGAACTCATCTTCGGCCCGACCTGCACGATCTGCGGCATCCGCACGGGGCACACAGAGGCGGGCACGAAAACCATTCTGCCCGGAGCCGCCACCGCGCGCCTCGACTTCAGGCTCGTCCCAGACTTGACGCCCGCACTCGTCGTCAAACTGCTGCGCGCGCATCTCGACACGCGCGGCTTTCAGGACGTGGAGATCGTGGAACTCGGCGGCGCACCATTCGCGAAATCTTCGCCGCAATCCTACGTCGCGCGCGCGGCGGTCGAATCCGTGACGGAGATTTACGGCGCGGCCCCCATCGTCTATCCGCTCGACCCGGCGAGCGGCCCCGTCGGTGCGGTCTGCGGTGTGCAATTCCCGCCGACGCCCGTCGTCTCGTTCGGCGTCAGCTATTCAGGCTCGAACCCCCACGGCCCGGACGAGAACATACGCCTCGACGATTTCCTGCAAGGCATCAAATACTTCGGTCGCGTGATCCATCGCCTCGCCGAACTCGAAGAGGGTGTTTCTATAAAGTCGAAGGACGACATCATCGTCCAGCTTAACAGGTGAGGCCGCGACCGGCGGACGCGCGCGCTGTCTTCGTTCTCCCTTCACGCGGATTGCGAGATGCGGATTGTTGACTTTATGATGAGCACGAAAACTTTTGTCGTCATGATGTGTGCGAAAACCTTTGTCGTCAGATTCTGAATGGTGGTGTCCGCGAGTTGGCGATTAACACGAAGAAAATCGAAAAAGAGATTAACGAGTTGCGCGCGGAGATCGTCCGCCACGAAGAGCTTTACTACGTCCACGACCGCCCGGAAATCACGGACGTGGAATACGACGCGCTCATCGTGCGCCTGCGCCAGCTTGAGGAAGAGCACCCGGAACTTCAGACGCCCGACAGCCCGACGTTGCGCGTGGGCGGGCGTCCCGCCGCCGGTTTCAACGAATACGTCCACCGACGCCCGATGCTCTCTCTGGAGAACAGCTACAACATCGAAGACCTGCGCGCCTTCGACGAGCGTTGCCGCAGACTCGCCGACGGGCGCGCGTTCGAGTACGTCGCGGAGTTGAAGATTGACGGCCTCTCCATCTCTCTGCACTACGAGGACGGCGTGCTCGTGCGCGGCGTGACGCGCGGCGACGGGCGCACGGGCGAGGACGTGACGCAGAACGTGCGGACGATCAGGAGCGTGCC